>DATKAG010000315.1:0-5840 GCA_035498355.1 Myxococcales bacterium
TATTCGGCTGGGCGGTGGCGTTGGCGATCACCGGCGACGTCGGACGGCGGATCTGCACCCCGCCCAGCACTTCCGAGAGGCGGGGCTGGACCGGGGCCATCAGCGAGCAATGGAAGGGCGCGCTCACGGGCAGGGGCAGGGCGCGCTTGGCCCCCTTGGCCTTGCAGATGGCGATGGCCCGGTCCACCGAGGAGGCGTGCCCGGCGATCACCGTCTGCTCGGGGGAGTTGTAGTTGGCGGGCTCCACCACCTTGCCCGGCTCCTGCGCGCGCGCCTCCTCGCAAGCCTCCTTCACCCGGGGAGGCTCGAGTCCGAGGATGGCGGCCATGGCCCCTTCGCCGGCGGGCACCGCCTCCTGCATGAAGGCGCCGCGGGCGCGGACGGCGCGCACCGCCTCCTGGAGGCTCAAGGCGGAAGCGGCCACCAGCGCCGAGTACTCGCCCAGCGAGTGCCCGGCGTAGAAGGCGGGGAACCGGAACTTCCCGCCCGCCTCCTTCACCAGCACCCGGTGGACGGCGGTGGAGACGGCGAGGATGGCAGGCTGGGTGTTGGCCGTCTTGCGCAGCTCCTCCTCGGGCCCGTCGGCCATCAGGCGCAAGAGCCCGCCGCCCAGGGCCGCGTCCGCCTCGTCCAGCGCCCCGCGCGCGGCCGGGTAGGCCTGGGCCAGCGCCTGGCCCATGCCGACGGACTGCGAACCCTGACCGGGAAAGACGAAGGCGAGCTTCATCGGTCACCAGCGCAACAGAGCGCTCCCCCAGGTCATGCCCCCGCCGATGGCCATCATCAGGACCAGGTCGCCGTCCTTCAGCTTTCCGGCGCGGTTCGCCTGGTCGAGGGTGAGGGGCACCGAGGCGGAGGAGGTGTTGCCCACCTGGTCGATGTTCACCTCGCACTTCTCCAGGGGGATCTCCAGCCGCTTCATCACCGCGTCCAGGATGCGCAGGTTCGCCTGGTGGGCGATGACGTGCGTCACGTCCTGCGGCCGGTAGCCGTTCTTCTCCAGCGCCTCGCGGGAGGCGTGCTCCAGCACCCGCACCGCCGTCTTGTAGACCTCGCGGCCGTTCATCTTGATGAACTGCTCGCGCTTCTCCCACACCTCGGGGCTGAAGGGCTTGCGGCTCCCCCCGCCGGGGATGTTGAGGATGCCCCACTGCGTGCCGTCGCTGTAGAGGTGGGTGGAGAGGATGCCCCGCTCGCTGCGCGTCTCCGGGACCATCACCATCGCCCCGGCGGCGTCGCCGAAGAGGACGCAGGTGGAACGATCCTTCCAGTCGGTGATGCGGGTGAGGGTCTCGGCCCCGATCACCAGCGCCCGCTTCGACTCCCCCGTGCGGATGAAGTTGTCCGCGATGGCCATGGCGTAGAGCGACCCGGCGCAGGCCGCGGAGACGTCGAAGCACATGGCCTTCTTCGCCCCCAGCCTGGCCTGGACCAGGTTGCCCACCGAGGGAAAGGGCATGTCCGGGGTGACGGTGCCCACCACGATCATGTCCAACTCCTCGGGCCTTACGCGGGCCATCTCCAGCGCCTGGGCCGCCGACTTCACCGCCATGTCGCTGGTGGCCTCGTCGGGAGCGGCGATGCGCCGGGCGCCGATGCCCGAGCGTTCCCGGATCCAGGCGTCGCTGGTGTCGATCCCGAACTCCTTCACCAGGTCCTCGTTGGTGACCTTCCGGGCGGGCAGGTACGTGCCGGTTCCGATGATCCGCGAGCGTTGCATGTCGCTTTCTCCAGCGAAAAGGCGCGGCACAGTATAGCGCCCACGCGGCGCGTCAAGACGCAGCGCGGTGGGCGAAAAGCTCTTCACCGCGCGCGGCGGCGGCGGTGAGATCCTCCTCCAGGTGTCTTTGGGCGAACGCTTCGGCGCGGGACAAGGCGTTGAGGATGGCGCGGTGGGTGGAGCGGCCGTGGGCGATCACCGCCACCCCGCGCACTCCGAGCAAAGGAGCGCCTCCCACCTCCTCGAAGTCGACCCGGCGCCTCACCTGGTCGAGCTGCGACTTCATCAAAAGGGCGCCGGCGGCGGCCACCGTGCTGGACTGGATCTGCCGCTTGAGCAGCTGCCCGAAGGCCCAGACCGCGCCCTCTGCGGTCTTGAGGAGCACGTTGCCGGTGAACCCGTCGGTGGCGATGACGTCGAACTCGCCGGAGAAGACGTCCTTGCCCTCCACGTAGCCCTTGAAGTCCACGCCGCTCTCCGGGCGCCGGAGCGCGGCCGCGGCGGCGCGGGTGAGGTCGGTCCCCTTCCCTTCCTCCTCTCCGTTGGCCACCACCCCCACCCGGGGGCGCACGACGCCCAGCACGCGGCGGGCGTACACCTCGCCCATCAGGGCGAACTGGGTGAGCTGCAGCGGCGTGCAGTCGACGTTGGCCCCCATGTCGACGAGCACGGCCCGCCCCGCGCCCGAGAGCGTGGGCAAGGACCCGCCGATGCAGGGACGATCGACGTGCTCCAGGCGGCCGAGCACGAACAGCCCCCCGGCCAGCACCGCGCCCGAGTTGCCGGCGGAGACCAGGGCCTGGGCCTCGCCCGCGGCGCAGAGATCGAAGCAGACCCGCAGCGAGCTGTCCTTCTTCCGCCGCAGCGCCTGCCCGGCGTGCTCCGACATCCCCACCACTTCCGAGGCGTGCCGGACCCGCACCTCCGAATCGGCCGCTCCCAGCCGGCGCAGCTCGGAGCGGAGCCGCGGCTCGTCGCCCACCAGGATGACTTGCAGCCCCCGCTCGCGGTGCGCTCGCAGGGCGCCCTCCACCGTCGCGGCGGGAGCGAGATCCCCTCCCATCGCATCGAGGGCGATCAGCGCCGCTACTCCTCGCTGCCCTTCTGCACCTGCTTTCCGCGGTACTGCCCGCACTTGGGGCAGGCGCGGTGCGGCAGGACCGGCTCGCCGCAATTGGGGCAGGCGCCGACGTTGGGCGCGCTGGCCTTCCAGTGCGCCCGGCGCTGGTCGCGCTTCTGCCGGCTGGTCCTCTTCTTCGGAACGCCCATCTCACTTCTCCTTCTTTTCCAGCTGGATGCCCTTGAGGGCCGCCCAGCGGGGATCGACGACGGCGCGGTCGCAGCCGCACTCGCCTTCGTTGAGGTTCTTGCCGCAGCGGGGGCAGAGCCCCAGGCACTCCTCCCGGCAGAGCGGCGAGGAAGGGATCTGCAGGAGGATCTGCTCGCGCACGGCGGGGGCCAGGTCGATCTCCTTGCCCGCGTACGTTTCCTCGTCCACCAGTCCGGGGTCGACGCTGTCCTCGGACTCCTCCCCGCGGCGCTCGGACTTCTGCTGCGCCCCGTCCTCGGGCACGTAGGTGCGGATCAGCTCCACCCCCTCGTCCAGCGAGAGCGGCTCCAGGCAGCGCTTGCACTGCCCTGAGAGCGGCACGTGGAAGCGGGCCCGCACCAGCACCTTGCGCCCCATCCGGGTGGCGTTGCCGCGCAAGCGGGAGGCCGCCTTCGCGTGGAACTCGGTGGCCGGGGGGGCCAGCAGCACGCCGTCGAGGAATTCCCTTGGCAGGTCGGCCTCGAAGGGCTGGTTCGCCTCTTCGAGGGCATCCACGTTGAGGAGGAGATCGTTCACGGCCGGGCTCAGGAGAAAGCGGCCTATTAAAGGTGGAGGCGCCGCGAAGTCAAGGCGATGCTTCGAGGCGGGAAGTTGATACGGTGCGCCCATGAAACGCTTCAGCGTCTTCGCTTTGCTCTTTGCGCTGATTTTCGGGCTGCTCGCCACCTGGCTGGGCCCGAAGTTCATCACCTACTGGTACCAGCCCCCGGTGGCCGCGGGGGCCGCTTCCGCCTTCCACTGCACCGAGGCGGTGGAATGGGCCCTGGGAAAGCTGGTCCTCACCCAGGTGGTTGGATCGATTTTCGGCCTGTTGGTGGGCATCGTCCTCGCGGCGCTGCTCCGCCCGAAAGTCGCGCCCCCCTCCTCGCCGCCCAAGGCGGCATGACCCCGCTTGACTCCACCCCGGGCGATTGTGGAAAGTTCCACCCCACGGCGCGCGGCTCGGGGGGGAAGCGCGCTGGAGCGGGGCGGCGGAACCGGAGGCTGAAGCAACCGGTTCCCCCGCCCCCTCTCTTTGGGCCCGGGTGCGCAACAGGCGCGCAGGCGCCTCCGTGAACCCTCGCGAGCGAAGCTTCTGGGGCTGGGGCTGGGCCGACCGGTTCCCGGACGAGGAGGCCCGCCGCTCGCTGGCGGAACAGGCGGGGGCGATGCTGGGCACCAAGCCGCCCGACCCGGCGGCGCCGCCGCGCCTCGAGGGGATCGCGCTCCCCCGGCCGGTCGTCGCGCCTCCGCCCGAGCTGGCGGCGTTCTCCGGCGCCGGGGCGGCGGAGCGCATCGCGCACACCTGGGGAAAGTCGTACGGGGACCTGGTGCGCGGGTTCGCCGGGGACTTCTCCCTGGCCCCGGACTTCGTGGTCCGCCCGCGCGGCGAGGAGGAGCTGGAGCGCACGCTCGCCTGGTGCTCGCGACAGGGTGTCGCGGCCATCCCCTTCGGCGGCGGCACGAGCGTGGTCTCGGGCGTGGAGCGCCCGCCCCGGGAGAGCCGCTTCGCCGCCGCGGTCTCCATCGACCTGGGCGCGCTCGACCGCGTGGCGGAGGTCGACGAGGTCTCCCGCGCCGCGCGCATCCAGGCCGGGGCCACGGGGCCGGCTCTGGAGGCGCAGCTCGCCGGGCACGGCCTGACCTTGCGCCACTACCCGCAGTCGTTCGAGTTCTCCACCCTGGGCGGCTGGATCGCCACCCGGGCCGGCGGCCACTTCGCCACCCTCTACACGCACATCGACGACCTGGTGGAGTCGGTGCGCATGATCACCCCCGGCGGGGTCTGGCAATCGCGCCGCCTGCCCGCCTCGGGCGCCGGCCCCAGCCCCGATCGCCTGGCCCTCGGCTCCGAGGGGATCCTCGGGGTGATCACGGAGGCCTGGGTGCGGGTGCAGGCCCGGCCGCGCTGGCGGGCGAGCGCGGGCGTCTTCTTCGCGGAGCACGCCGCGGCGGTGGACGCGGCACGGGCCATCGCCCAGGCCGGGCTGTACCCGGCGAACTGCCGGCTGCTCGACCCCGTCGAGGCGCGGATGAACCTGGTGGCCGGCGACGGCTCCTCGGTCCTGCTCCTCGCCTTCGAGTCCGCCGATCACGCGCTCGACGGCTGGATCGGCCACGCCCTGGCCATCGCCTCCGCGCATGGCGGCCGCTGTCCCGACGGCCCGGTGCTGCGCGAGGACGGGGCGCAGGCGGCCGCCGCGCAGAGCTGGCGGGCGGCGTTCTTCGCGGCGCCCTATCTGCAGACGGCCCTGGTGAGCCTGGGCGTCATCGCCGACACCTTCGAGACCGCCTGCACCTGGGACCGCTTCGCCCGCCTGCACGAGGCGGTGGGCGCGGCGGTGCGCGAGGCCGCCGTCCGCGCCTGCGGCAGCGAGGGGATCCTCGCCTGCCGCTTCACCCACGTCTATCCGGACGGGCCGGCGCCCTATTACACCTTCGTCGCGCCCGGCAGGCGGGGCGCGGAGCTGGAGCAGCACGCCGCCATCAAGCGGGCCGCCTCCGAGGCGCTCTCGTCCTGCGGCGCGACCATCACCCACCACCACGCCGTGGGCCGCCTGCACCGGCCCTGGTACGACCGGGAGCGCCCCGCGCCTTTCGCCCAGGCGCTGCGCGCCGCCAAATCCGCCCTGGACCCGGCAGGGATCCTCAATCCCGGTGTGCTCATCGACTAGAGCGCATTTCATAACCTCGGACCGAGCCAGGCGGCGGAGATGCAAGCCGCGCAAGGAGCGACGAGGAAACGTACCGGGCTGTACGTTGACGAGGAGCGACGCCGCCCGGCGCCGCAGATCCGCCGAGCGGTTGTGC
>DATKAG010000316.1:0-4581 GCA_035498355.1 Myxococcales bacterium
GCACAACCGCTCGGCGGATCTGCGGCGCCGGGCGGCGTCGCTCCTCGTCAACGTACAGCCCGGTACGTTTCCTCGTCGCTCCTTGCGCGGCTTGCATCTCCGCCGCCTGGCTCGGTCCGAGGTTATGAAATGCGCTCTAGCTACCGAAGATCTGCTTCAGCTCCGCCGGAGCCGTCTCCTCGAGCTGATCGTACCGGCACTCCGCGGGCGGCTTGTCGGGGCGCCAGCGGAGGAAGGTGGTGGCGTGGCGGAAGCGATCGCCCTGGAGGTGGTCGTACGCCACCTCGCAGACCCGCTCGATGCGCAAGGGTTCCCAGGAGAGATCCTTCCCCCGGTTCCAGCGCGAGCCGGCACCGGGCATGCGCTGGGCGCCGGTCCACTGCGCCCACTCCCGCCAGGGATGGGCCTCGGCGGCGCCTTCGCGCAGCGGCTGCAGCTCCTCCACCAGCGCCTTGCGCTTCGCGGTGGTGAAGGAGGACGTCACCCCCACGTGGTGCAGCTTGCCCGCCTCGTCGTAGAGGCCGAGCAGGAGCGAGCCGATCATCGTTCCCGGCCCGTTCTTGTGCCAGCGGAAGCCGGCCACCACGCAGTCGGCGGTGCGCTGGTGCTTGATCTTCAGCATCACCCGCTTGTCCGGCTGGTAGGTCTGCTCCTCGCGCTTGGCCACCACCCCGTCGAAGCCCGCGCCCTCGAAGCGGGCGAACCAGTCCTGGGCGAGCGAGCGATCGCGGGTGGCAGGGGTGAGGATGAGGGGAGGCTTCGCCTCCGCCAGCGCCTTCTCCAGCCGGGCCCGGCGCTCGCCTTGCGGAGCTTGCCGCAGGTCGTCCTCGCCCATCGCCAGCAGATCGAAGGCGACGTAGGAGGCGGGCGTCCGGGCAGCGAGCAGCTTCACCCGCGAGGCCGCCGGATGGATGCGCTGCAAGAGGGCGTCGAAGTCCAGCCCGTGCGGCCCGGCGATGACGATCTCCCCGTCGAGCACGCAGCGCTGGGGAAGCTGCCGCAAGAGCGGCTCCTCCAGCTCCGGAAAGTACCGGTTCAAAGGCTTGAGGTCGCGGCTCTGCAAGAGGATCTCCGGCCCGTCCCGAAACGCCAGCGCCCGGAACCCGTCCCACTTGGGCTCATAGATCCACCCCTGCCCCTCTGGCAGCGAATCGGCCAGCTTGGCCAGCATCGGCGGGATGGGCCCCTTGAGCATTCCCCCTCCGGTTTCGGGGACACAATACGCAACTCCCCATGCCAACCGGAGGCCGAAACGCGCCGAGTTTCGTATTCTGTCCCCGAAACTCATGGCCGAGATCGTCCTCTTCGTTCCAGGGTTCTTCGGGTTCGGCGCCTTCGGGCAGTCCGACAAGCCGCTGATCGAGTACTTCGCGCGGGTGCGGGAGGCGCTCTTGCGGGCGCAGGCGCGGGAGCTGCGCTTCGCGGTGCACCAGCCGCCGCCGGCGGGATCGATTCAGACGCGGGTGCGGTCGCTGCACGACAAGGTGGCGGAGATGATGGCGGCGGGAGCGACCCGGTTGCACCTGGTGGGCCATTCCACCGGGGGGCTGGACGCGCGCCTCCTGGTTCACCCGGGCTACACGGCGATCCCGGAGCGCGGGGAGATGATCGCCCGCATCGCCTCGGTGATCACCGTCTCCGCTCCTTTCCACGGGACGCCCTTGGCCCGGCGCCTGGGGCGCGGCGCCTGGGCGGTGGTCCCCGGCCTCTGGTTCGCCAGCATCCTGGCCAGCCGGGGCCGCCTGAGGCTGGCGGGCAAGGCGGCGTCGATCTTCAACTTCCTCAAGAGCGTCGCCCGGCAGAAGACCACGCCCACCGACGAGGTGATCGCCAGCCTGGCCGACGTGGACGACGAGACCGCACACCAGATCCGCCGCTTCCTCGGCGACGTGGCGGGCGATCACCGGCTGGTGGAGGATCTCACTCCCGAGTCGATGGCCGGGCTGAACCGCGAGCTGAGGGGAAAGGACGTCCGCCCGCCCGTCAGCTTCGTCTCGGTGGCGCCGCGGGCCGGCCTCTCGCCGCGCGCCTTCCTCTCCGCGCCCCTGCAGCGCCTGCTCTACGATCTCACCTCCAGGCTCGCTGCCGGACCGCCGCCCGATGGCGTCCGGATGCCCGCGGGTGCCTGGATCGGCGGCCGCCGCGTCCGCCTGGGCGCAAGGACCAACGACGGCATCGTCCCCGCCTGGTCGCAGACGCTGGAGGGGCGGGCGGAGGGGATCGTGCTCGGCGACCACCTGGACGTGATCGGCCACTACGAGTCGGCCGGGGCAACGTTCCTGCGTTCCGGCTCCCGGTTCGACGACGCTCGCTTCCGCGCCCTCTGGGAGCAGGTGGGCCGGTGTATCTTGCCCGCATGACCCAGACCGCGCCGTCGCTGCGCGAGACGAATCTGATGAAGCTCTCCGCGGAGCGATTCGACGTCCTGGTGCTGGGCGGGGGCATCAACGGGGCCGTTTCCGCTGCGGCCCTGGCGGCGCGGGGCGCGAAGGTGGCGCTCATCGACCGCGGCGACTTCGCCTCGGTGACTTCCCAGCACTCCTCCAACCTGGCCTGGGGCGGGATCAAGTACCTGGAGACCTACGAATTCGCTTTGGTGCGCAAGCTCTGCCGGGCCCGCAACCGGCTGATCCGCGCCTACCCCAGCACGGTGCAGGAGATCCGCTTCTTCACCGCCGTGGCCCGCGGTTTCCGCCACGGCCGGCTCAAGCTCTGGCTGGGCTCGCTGCTCTACTGGGCCATCGGCAGCTTCTTCACCCGCGGCCCGCGCCTGCTCTCCACCGCGGACATCGAGCGCGAGGAGCCCACGGTGGAAACCCGGGGCCTGACGGGCGGCTTCGAGTACTCGGACGCCTACCTGCACGACAACGACGCCCGCTTCGTCTGGGGCTTCGTGCGCACCGCCCTGGACCGCGGCTGCGTCGCCGCCAACTACGTCGAGGCGCTGGGATCCACCCGCTCGGCGCAAGGCTGGACCACCCGGGCGCGCGACGACGCCAGCGGCCGCGAGCTGACCATCTCCTCCACGCTCTTGATCAACGCCTGCGGCCCCTACGCCGACGAGGTGAACAAGCGCGACGGCGTCTCCACCGCCCACCGGCACGTCTTCTCCAAGGGCATCCACGTGATCGTCGACCCGGTCACCGCCCACCGCCGGGTGCTCACCTTCTTCGCCGACGACGGGCGGATGTTCTTCGTCATCCCCATGCAGGCGAAGACCTGCATCGGCACCACCGACACCCGGGTGGAGAGGCCGGAGGTGACGGTCACGCCGGAGGACCGCCGCTTCGTGCTGGAGAACATCAACAAGCGCCTGCGGCTCCCCCGCCCGCTCTCCGAGGCGGACATCATCGCCGAGCGCTGCGGGGTGCGGCCGCTGGTGGTCACCGGCAGCGCCAACGGGGCGCGCGACTGGACCCAGCTTTCCCGCCGCCACGCCATCGAGACCGACGCTTCGCGCGGCCGGCTGACCATCTTCGGCGGCAAGCTCACCGACTGCATCAACGTGGGCGAGGAGGTCTGCCAGGAGGTGGAGCGGCTGGGCGTGGCCCTGCCCTGGCGGAGGCACGTCTGGTACGGCGAGCCGCCCGATGCGGTGCGCGACGAGTACTTCCACCAGGCGCGGCTTCTGGACCTGGACGCGCTCACCTCGAAAAACGCCAGCGAGAAGCTCTCCACCCGCCTCTGGCGGCGCTACGGCTCGGAGGCCCTGGGCCTGCTCGAAGCCATCCGCCGCGACCCCCGCCAGGCCGAGGTGATCATCGAGACCAGCGAATACATCCGCTGCGAGCTGGACGAGGCGGCCCGCCGGGAGATGGTGGTGAAGCTGGAGGACTTCCTGCGGCGGCGCTCGAAGATCGCCCTGGTGGTACCGCACGAGGAGATCCGCGCCGCCCCGGGGCTACGGGAGGCGTGCCGGATCCTCTTCGGGAGCGAGGCGGAGGCGAAAGAGCGGGAGTACTTCCAGTAGAGCTACTTCTCGATGTCCAGCGCCCTCTCCGGGTGCTTGTCGCGCAGCGCCTCCAGCACCATGCGCACCGCCTCCTCGGGATTGCGGGCGAGGCGCACGCTGACGCGGCCCAGGTGATGGCCGCCCACCAACTCGGCGGCGCCGCCGGTGCCGTCCAGGGCGACCACCGGCTTGCCGTCGCGCAAGAGCAGGCCCACCTCGCTGAGCGTGCCGCCGCCGCCGCCCAGGACGATGGCCGCGTCCACCGCCATCGCCACCAAGGCTCCCTGGGCGGAGTTCACGCCCGTGGGGATGGCGAGGTCGACCCAGGGGTTCGCCTCGGAGCGCGAGGTGCCCGGCAGGATGCCGAGGCAGATGCCCGGCCCGTCCGCCTCCTTGTACCCGCGCGAGGCCCCCGCCATGCAGCCGCCCAGGCCGCCGCAGACCAGGTGCACGCCGGCCCGGGCCAGCGCGGCGCCCACTTCGGCCGCCAGGCGCTCGCGCTGCGAGCCGGGCTGGCCGTCGCCGATCACGCCGATCACCGGGCGCCGCTGCTCCTCGTTCTGCCTCGGCCGCTCGCTCGCCGGCAGGTCTTGCGAGCATCCCTCGGTATCCTCGCGCGCCATCCCCGA
>DATKAG010000317.1:0-8757 GCA_035498355.1 Myxococcales bacterium
TGGGCGGAAGCCGCGTCACGTCCGCGCCGCCGAAGACGATGCTCCCCCGGTCGGGCCGCAACTTTCCTGCCAGCAGGTTGATCAGCGTGGTCTTCCCCGCGCCGTTGGGCCCGATGACGGCGGTGATCCCGCCCTCCTCCAGCAAGAGGTCGACGCCCGAGACCGCGACGAAATCGTCGAAGGCCTTGGTCACCCCCCGCACTTCCAACAGCGCCGTCATGCGCGCCGCCTTCGCGCCCAGGCCTCTTCCACCGCCCCCACGATCCCGCTGCGGAAGGTGAGCACGCACCCGAGCAGAACCAGCCCGAACACCAGCAGCCAGTACTCGGTGAAGCGGACGATGATCTCCTTCAGCCCCAGATAGACCACCGCGCCGAGGATGGGCCCGAGGAAGGAGAAGGGCCCGCCGATGAGCGTGGCCATCACCGGCTCCGCCGACTTGGTCCAGTGCGCCGTGGACGGGGAGACGGTCTGCTCCAGGGGTGCGAGCAGCGCGCCGGAAAGGCCGGCGAAGAGGCCGGCGGTGACGAAGGCGATGTAGATGGTCCGGCGCACGCGCACGCCGCTGAACTCCGCCCGCTCGGCGTTCTCGCGGATGGAGCGCAAGGAAAGGCCCAGGGGCGAGCGGGAGAGGCGGTGGAGCACCGCCATGGAGACCAGCACCAGCACGGCCGCGAAGAGGTAGTAGCGCACCGGCGAGTCGAGGCTCAGGTCGAGCGGGCCGGGCAGCCCGAGGCGCCCGCGGGGGATGCCGATGAGGCCGTCGTCGCCGCCGGTGACGTCGGTCCACTTCCAGACCACGGCGTAGACCAGCATCCCGAAGGCGAGGGTGAGCATGGAGAAGTAGATGCGGGTGTGCCGGACGCAGAAGGCGCCGAGGATGGCCGCCAGCGCCGCGGCCGCCACCGCTCCGAGGAGGATCGACCAGAGCAAGGGCACCCCGGCCCGCAGGAGCAGGGCCGCGGCGTACGCCCCGCCCGAGTAGAAGGCGCCCTGGCCGAAGGAGAGCAGCCCGGTCATGCCGAAGAGCAGGTTGAAGGAGAGGGCCAGGAGCGCCAGCAAGAGCATGTTGAGCACGAGGTAGCGGAGGAAGGGCCCCGCCACCGCGGGCAGGAGGAGCACGGCCAGGGCGAGGACCGCGGAGGCGATGGCGCGCGCGCTCATCAGCCCTCGCGGACCCCGAACAGCCCCCAGGGGCGCACGATCAGCACCAAGGCCATCGCCATGTAGCCCAGGGCCAGCTCGAACACCGGCATGAAGAGCAGGCCGTAGGCGTGAAGCAGGCCGATGAGCACCGAGCCGAGGAAGGCGCCGCGCAAGGATCCCAGGCCGCCCAGCACCACCACCACGAACGCCTCGATGATGATGAACTCGCCCATCCCGGGAGAGATGGCCCGCACCGGCATCGACAGGGCGCCGCCCAGGCCCGCCAGCCAGGCCCCGAGGACGAACACCCAGGTGAAGAGGCGCGAGGAGCGAACGCCGAGCGCCCGGGCCATCTCCCGGTCGGCCGCGGTGGCGCGGATCACCAGCCCGAAGCTGGTCTTCTCCAGGAAAAGCCAGAGGCCCAGGCCCACCAACCCGCCCACGCCGAGAATGAAGAGGTGGTAGGTGGGCAGGATGGAGCGCCCGATCATCACGGCCCCGGAGAGCGCCGCCGGGGTGGGCGGCGACTGGTAGACGGGGCCGAAGGCGAGCTTCACCACGTCGTCCAGCATGAGCACGAAGGCGAAGGTGAGGAGGAGCTGGAACGCCTCCGGGGCGGAGTAGACGCGGCGGAGGAAGCCGAACTCCATCGCCCAGCCGGCGGCCGCCACCAGGAGCGGCCCGGCCAGCAAGGCCACCCAGAAGCTGCCGCTGACCCGGAACGCCACCCAGGCGAAGTACGCGCCCAGCATGTAGAGGCTGCCGTGGGCGAAGTTCAGCACCCGCATCACGCCGAAGATCAGCGACAGGCCGGCGGCCACCAACCAGAGGTACATGGCCTCGCTCAGGCCGACGAGGCCCTGGAAAAGCACCTGTCCTCAGCCCTCGACCGGCGCGAACGGCGGCTTGCGGTAGTACTCGTCGGTGGTGAAGACCTTGAGGTTCTTCAGGGTGGGCATGGGGAACCTGGGGTCGTGCGTGATCTGCCCCCAGGGCACCGCATAGACGGCCTGGTGGTCCTCCTTGCGGATGACGCATTTGCCCGCCGGCCGATCCAGCTCCAGCCCTTCCAGCGCCTCGATCACCTTCTCGGTGTCGATGGACTTCGCCTTCTCCACCGCCTTCTTCAGCGCGTAGACCGCGGTGTACGCGGTCTCCGAAGGATAGCTCGGGTACGTGTCCCAGCGCTTGCGGAAGTCCGCCACGAACTTCTTGTTCTCCGGCGTGTCCGGGTAGCCGAAGTAGTAGCGGCCGGAGGCCCAGGTGCCGTCGGGATAGTCGGCGCCCAGGCCCTGCAGCACGTCCATGGCGCTGCCCATGCCGATCATGAAGGCCTTGGTCTGCTCGAAGACCTTGAAGAGCTTGGCCTGCTTCACCATGGTGACGGCCTCGCCGCCCCACTCGGTGGAGAAGATGCCCTCGGGATTGAGGCCCATCACCTTGCTGATGTGGCTGCTGAAGTCCACGGTGCCGAACTTGGCGAAGCTCTCGCCCACGAACTCCACGTCCGGCTTGAAGCGCTTGAGGTAGGCGCGGAACATCTTCCAGGAGGTGTGCCCGTACTCGTAGTCGGGCGAGATGGTGGCCCACTTCTTCACCGGCAGATCCTTGGCCACCAGCGCCGAGGCGATGCCGTCCTGGTAGACGGGCACGCAGACGCGGAAGCACTGGCGCACGTGCCGCTTGTAGACCAGGTCCTCGTTGAACTTCTCGGTGGCGCCGTGGGTGACGATCAGCACCTTGTTGAGGGTGGGCATGATCTCGCCCACCGCCAGGGCCACCGCGCTGGAGTCGATGCCGATGAGGAAGTCCGCGCCCCAGTCGTCGACGAAGTAGCGGGCGTTCTTCACCCCCACGTCCACCTTCAGCTCCTCGTCGCGGAAGCTCATCTCCACCGGGCTGCCCCCGATGCCGCCCGCCGCGTTCACCTGCTCCATCGCCAAGGTGGCGCCCTTGCGCATGAACTCCCCGTACCCGCCCAGCGGCCCGGAGAGGATGGTCTGGCAGCCGATCTTGATGGGCTTCTTCAGCTTCAGGTCGGGCGCCTGGGCGGCGAATCCCTTGGGCGCGGCCAGCCCGGCGGCGGCCACGGCGGTGGTCTGGAGGAAACGGCGGCGGGTGATTCCGCGTCGAGGTGCCATGAGATGACCTCCGACAGCAGTTTGGGGTGCAAATAGTTGGTCCGGTCCGACGAGAATGTCAAAGGGGCCGCGCCCGTCACTTCTTCGCCGTGACTTCCTTGCCACCCGCGGCGAACAGGTAAGCGATCAGGTCGGCCATCTCCGTGCCCTTGAGCGTGGGCCAGGCGACGTTGACCTCCGCCATCAGCTGCTCCATCTGGGCGCCGTGGTTCCACATCGAGGCGACGATCTCCAGCGAGGATTTGAACCGGTCACCCTCTCCTGTGAGGGCGGGAGCAGCCCGCTTTCCTCCCGCCACCGACTCGTGGCAGGTCACGCAGCCCGCTTCCCGGTACACCAAAAGGCCGCGCTGCGGGTTTCCCGGCTGGTCGATGAATTGGAGGAAGTAGAGGTAGCTCGTCAGGTCGCCGGCTTCCTCGGGCGTGAGCTTCGGGACCTCCACCCCCCGCTGGCTCATGCGCGTCCACATGCCCGGACCGTGGTTCCACATTGCGCCGGCGACCTGCATCAACGTTCCCCTGAGCTGCCTGCCGAGATCGGGGCCCTGCCGGCCGCCCTGAGCGTTGATCGCGTGACACCCGCTGCACCTCTTCTCCACGAAGAGCCTCTCGCCATTTCGCGGGTTGCCCGGCTGCGCATACACGCGCTCGAGCCCCCCGCCCTCCCGACGGATGAAGGCGAGCAGATCGACGATGTCCTTGCCCTCGAAGACCGGCCGTTCGACGTTCATCTCCTTCATCCGGGCCGACATGCGCTTGCCGGAATTCCACAGCGCCGAGGTGAGGTACACGGGCGACGCATAGGCTGCGAATCGGTCGAGCGCCGGACCGACCTGGCCACCGATGCCGCCGACCGAATGGCAGCGCGAACATTGCTTGTCGCGGAACACCCGGGCGCCCACCACCGCGTCGCCGGGCTCGTCGAACGAGCCCAGCGAATAGAGGAAGGCGAGCAGGCCCGCCATCTCCTTGGCATCGAACTTCGGGCGGGCGATGTGGCGCTCGCGGAAGGCGTGCTCCATGCGGGGCGAGTGGTTCCACATCACTCCCGCGATCTCGAGCAGCGGCCGGCTGGTCCGCCCCCGACCGAGGTCTGGCCCGACGCGGCCGCCGGTGGACTGCACCGAGTGGCATTCCAGGCAGCCCTTGTCGGCGAAGAGGCGGCTGCCCTGGAGCGGATTGTCCGGCAACAGCGAGAAGAGGCCGCCGCTTGCCGGCGCGCTTCCCGCGGCCGCCGCAGCGGCGAGGAGGATGAAGAGGGAGCCGATCATCGCGCCCTCCGGTCGTTGAGGATCCCCCAGAGGACGTAGAGCAACACGCACATCAGCGTGATGAAGACGGGGATGGAGACCAGGGAGATCCCGATCGCCCCCGAGGGAACGTCGTGCAGCTTGAGCGAGGTGCGGATCAGGTGCGTGACCCAGCCGATGATGCCGCCGATGAACACCACCGGCGTGCAGGCGATCGCGTACTGGAAGATTCGCACCATTCGGTCTTCTCCCGGCGAAGGCTGCGGCGCTTCCGGCAGCCGACCCTGCGGGGCCATCATGGCGCCACCTCCCTTGCGGCGGCTGCCACGGGCGCCGTCTGGTCCGGCAGGTAGCTCTTCACCCGCCCCATCACCTCGGCGATCGCCTGGTGCCGCCCTTCGTGCATCTCCCAGATGGAGATCACCGGGAAGAGCTTGGTGAAGAGCAAATAGAACATCGAGAACAGCCCGAAGCTCCCCGCCAGCTCTCCCCACTCCACCCAGGTGGGCGCGTAGCTGCCTTCCTGGAAGGGGAGGCGCGGAGCGGAGAGGCTGGGGACCACGATGATGTAGCGCTCGAGCCACATGCCGATCACGATGGTGATCGAGGCGATCAAGACGCGCGGGACGGTGTTCTTCTTCAAGCGCGTCAGGCAGAGGATGGGGACCACGAAGTTGCAGGTGAACATCGCCCAGAACTGCCAGCGGAAGTGGCCGGTGAACTTCGACCAGAAGACCTTCATCTCCTCCGGCTCGGCTCCGTAGTACGCGGTCAGGTACTCGGCGAAGGTGAAGTAGAACCAGAGCAGCGACATCACCAGCAGGAGCTGGCCCAGGTACTGGAAGTGGATGGGCTTGAGGTACGCGTGCAGGTGGTAGACGCGGCGGAAGATGAGCATGGCGATGATCAGCGCGGCGATCCCGGAGAAGATCGCTCCCACCACGAAGTACGGGCCGAAGATGGTGGAGTGCCACATCGGCTGCAGGGTCATCGAGAACACGAACGAGACCACCGTGTGCACGGAGACGGCGATGGGGATCACCATCACCATCATGATGGTGATCGCCCGGTTCAACACCTGATGTTGCCGCTCGCTCCCGGTCCAGCCCAGAGCGAGCACGCGGTAGAGGAAGTTCCGCTTCCCGCGGAGATTGTCCCGGAGGATGGCGATGTCCGGGATCATCGGCAGGTAGAGGTAGACCGTGCTGGCGGTCAGGTACGCGGTGATGCTGGTCGCGTCCCACAGGAGCGGCGACTGGTAGCGGCCATACTGGATGACGTTGAGCAGCCGGTCCGGCCTCCCCAGGTCCACGATGATCTGGCCGCCGCCGACCAGCAGCACCATGCAGGTGATCACCTCCGCCATCCGGGTCACCGGCCGCCGCCACTCCGCCTTGGAGAGGCGGAGGATGGCGGAGATCAGCGTCCCCGCGTGACTGATGCCGATGAAGAAGACGAAGTTGGTCACGTAGAAGCCCCAGGAGACGGGCTGGTGGAGCCCGGTCCCGCCGAGGCCGACGCGAAGCTGGGTGAGGTACGCCGCCGCGCCCCAGGCGATCAGGCCGAGGAGCGCCACGAAGGCGATCCAGAACCCGCGCCCGGTCTTGCGGATGGGATCGAGCAGCAGCTCGTCGACTTCCACGCGCTCAGCCACGGCCCTCTCCTTCGGTCAGGTAGGTCACCTTCGGCCGCGTGCCCAGGGACTCCAGCAGCCGGAACGCCCGCGGGCTGCGGGAGAGGCGCGCGACCTCGCTGGTCGGGTCGGCCAGGTCGCCGAAGGAGATGGCGCGCGCGGGGCAGGCCTCGGCGCAGGCGGTGTTGTATTCGCCCGGCAACAGCCGGCGCTTCTCCACCGCCGCCTGCTCCCGGGCCTTCTGCAGGCGGTGATGGCAGAACGTGCACTTCTCCACCACGCCCTTGGGGCGCAGCGAGACGTCCGGGTTCTGGCCCGCGGCAGGCCGCTGGTACTCGTGCCAGTTGAAGAACTTCGCGTTGTACGGGCAGGCCGCCATGCAGAAGCGGCACCCGATGCAGCGCCCGTAGATCTGGGCGACGATGCCCTCCGGGTTCTTGTAGGTGGCGTAGACCGGGCAGACCTTCGTGCAGGGCGGATCGTCGCACTGCAGACAGGGCCGGGGAACGAAGCGCTTCACCTCGCCCTCGTGCTCCTCGTCGGGCTCGGCGAGCACCTGCATCCAGGAGAGCACCCGTCCCTTCCCCGCTTCCTCACGGCCCACGGCAGGGACGTTGTTCTCGGCCTTGCAGGCCATCACGCAGGCCTGGCAGCCGGTGCAGCGGTCGAGATCGATCACCATTCCCCAGGTGGTCATGTCACGCTCTCCGGAGGCGCACGCGGGTGGTGCTGAAGAGCCCGGAACCGCGGAAGGGGTCGGGCTCGCTGGCGATCAGATCGTTCGGGTTCGCCGCTTGGGCTCCGGCGGACAACGGGACCAGGACCACATCCTCGCGCATTCCGGGATAGAGCCTCGCCTCCAGCAGGAGCGTCCCCTTGGCCGACTCGAGCACCACCCGGTCGCCATCCTTCACCCCCAGCGCGGCCGCGGTCTTCGGATGGATCTCGACCCAGCTCTCCCAGCCCGCCCGGACGTGCGCCGCCGGCTGCTCCAGCAGCCAGGGTTGGCTTCGCGCTCCGCCCAGGGGACGGGTGGCGAGCCGGTAGGTGAGCAGACGCAGCGGGTACGTGCCGGCGGGAGCCGCAAGGGGAAACGCGACCGACATCGCAAGGTGGCCCTCGCCGTCCTTGCCGCGGAGCATCTTCACCACCGCGCTCTCCTTGCCCTCGCGCCGGACGGCGCCGTCGAGCAGCTGCTGCAGGGCGGCGGGGTGGAACTCGAACTTCCCGGAAGCGGTCCCGAACGTCGCGTGACGGCCGGGCGAGAGCGAGGTCGGGTCCCACCAGGCGCCCCTCTTCGTGAGCGCGTCGAAGAAGGACTCGAACTTGTCGAACTCCGGGATCCAGTAGCCCTGCCGCTCCATCGTTTGCCGCAAGGACTCGTCCGCCGCCCCCGCGACGACGTAGCCGCGCCGGGCCTCGAACAGTCCCCGCGACACCGCGCGCAGCGCCTGATCGAAGCTCTTCCAGGGCAGCGCCTCGGCGACGCGGCCGCCGAGCGACGCGGCGAGATGCAGCACCACATCGGAAGTGTTGCGGGTCGAGTATCGAGGCGCAGCGGCGGGCTTGCTCACGCTCCAGGAGGTGACGCCCGCGAGGTGCGTGACGGGGTCGTCCTGCCACCGCTCGAGGAAGAGCGAGTCGGGCAGGATGACGTCGCAGCGCGCCGAGCTCTCGTCCATGAACGGCGAGAAACTCACGGCCAGCGGCACCTTCTCCAGCGCCTTGGCGAACTCCTCCTTCGCGGGATGACTCACGAGCGGGTTGGCGGCGAAGAGGAACAGCGCGTTGATCGGATACGGCGTCCCCCCCAGGATCCGGCCCGGCAACGCCTGGGAGGCGTCGGGCGTGGTGAGGTACTCGCCCTCCCCCGCGCCGTCGATCCGCGGCTGCGCGAGCGAAGCCCGGGTCGCCTCGTCCGGCATCGGCTCCGGCAGCGGCCAGAGCGGCAACTCGCCCTGCGGGACCAGTCCCCCGCGAGCCCCGATGCTGCCCACCAGCGCGTTCAGGGAGTGGATCGCCATGCGCGTGCGCAGGTCGTCGGGGCCGTACGCGGGGCCGCGCTCCCCGATCACCAGCGCCGGCCGTGCCGTCCCCAACTCACGGGCGACCTCCAGGATCGTATTCACGGAGACGCCGGTGGCGGCCGACACCGCGAGCAGCCCGTAGTCCTTGAGGACCATGCTCCGGAACCCATCGCGCCGCTTGCCGTCGGGCCCGGTCCAGTCGGCAAAACCGGCGGTGTGCTCCTCCACGAAGGCGCTGTCGTAGAGTCCTTCGCGTACCAGGACGTTCGCCAGCCCCAGCGCGAGGATGCCGTCGGTGCCGGGGATCAGGCTCACCCAGCGGTCGGCCTTGATCGCCGTGGCCGAACGGCGGGGATCGATCTGGATGAACTTTCCCCGCCGGCGGTCGTCGCTGCGCCGCAGCCGCGCGAACGCACGCGACGCGTGGACCGGGTTCAGCCATGCCTCGAGGATTCCCGCGCCGAAAGAGACCACGACCTGGGCCTCGCCGAGATCGTAGGCGAAGGGCACGGTCGCACCGTTCATCAACCGGTGCGCCAGCGCCGGCTTCTCCGGGGCGAG
>DATKAG010000318.1:0-13034 GCA_035498355.1 Myxococcales bacterium
CCGCTGCGCTGGGCCAGCTCGCGCCGGCTCAGCGAGCGCTCCTCCCGCAGCCGACGCACCGCGGCGCCGACCGAGGCGAGCAGGACTTGATGCTCGGGGGTCACCGGTCCGCAATATATTGCATGAAGATCGTATCTGACAAGCAATATAGTGCTTGCACCCGCGCAGGACTTGCGTTACCTTCCCCCGCGATGGACAAGAGCGCCCCGGCCCAGGCCCCGAAGCTGTCGTTCGACACCCACCCGACCAGGTACCGCCACTGGACGCTCACCATCGAGGGCGAGGTGGCCCGCCTGACCATGAAGGTGGAGCCCTTCGGCGGGGCCAAGAGCGAGATCGAGCTGAAGAGCAACAGCTACGACCTGAGCGTGGACATCGAGCTGGCCGACGCCGTCGAGCGCCTGCGCTTCGAGCACCCCAACGTGAAGTGCTGCGTGATCACCAGCGCCCACGACAAGATCTTCTGCGCGGGCGCCAACATCTACATGCTCGCCTCCAGCACCCACCCCTTCAAGGTCAATTTCTGCAAGTACACCAACGAGACCCGCCTGGGCATCGAGGACGCCTCGCAGCACAGCGGCCTGCGCTTCCTCGCCGCCTGCAACGGCGCCACCGCCGGCGGCGGCTACGAGCTGGCCCTGGCCTGCGACGAGATCCTCCTCACCGACGACGGCTCCTCCACCGTGGCCCTGCCCGAGGTCCCGCTCCTCGGCGTGCTCCCCGGCACCGGCGGCCTCACCCGGGTGGTGGACAAGCGCAAGGTCCGCCGCGACCTGGCCGACGCCTTCTCCACCCTCGCCGAGGGCGTGAAGGGCAAGCGGGCGGTGGAGTGGGGCCTGGTGGACGCGGTGGTCCCGCGCAGCAAGTTCGCCGACACCGTCGCCCAGCGCGCCCGCGACCTGGCCGCCAAGGCCCCCAGGGTGGACCGCGGCCCCGGCATCCAGCTCGACCCCATCGGCGACTATCGTCACGTCTCGCTCGAGGTCGACGAGAAGACGCGCGTCGCCGAACTGACCGTGCGCGCCCCCTCGGGCGACGTGCCCAGGAGCGCCGCCGAGGCGCTGGCCAAGGGCTCACAGGGCTGGGCCCTGCGCATGGCCCGCGAGCTCGATCACGCCCTGCTCCGCCTCCGCTTCGAGCACGAGAACACCGGCCTGGTGATCGTCCGCACCGAAGGCGACCGGGCCAAGGCCCACGCGGTGGGCGAGCTCCTGGCCGGGCCGGAGAAGGACTCCTGGATCCTGCGCGAGACCCGCCTGTTGCTCGCCCGCGTCCTGCGGCGCATGGACGTCACCGCCCGCAGCTTCTTCGCGGTGGTGGACGAGAAGTCCTGCTTCGCCGGACCGTTGTTCGAGCTGCTCCTCGCCTGCGACCGCAGCTACGTGCTGGACGCGGACGGCGTGGCCGTCTGGCCGGGCTCGCTCTCCGCCGGCGCGCTCCCCGGCTGGAACGGCCTCTCCCGCCTGGAGACGCGCTTCCTCGCCGACCCCCAGCGCGCCCGGAAGGTCCTCGCCGCCGCCAAGGAAGGCCCCCTGGACGGCGAGACCGCCAACCGGCTGGGCCTCGCCACCGCCTTCGCCGACGACATCGACTTCGAGGAGGAGCTGCGGGTGGCGGTGGAGGAGCGCGCCTCCCTCAGTCCCGACGCGCTCACCGGCATGGAGCAGAACTACCGCTTCGCCGGCCCGGAGACCCTGGCCACCAAGATCTTCGGCCGCCTCTCCGCCTGGCAGAACTGGATCTTCATCCGCCCCAACGCCACCGGGGAGCGCGGCGCGCTCACCATGTACGGCAAGCCCGAGCGCCCCCAATTCGACTTCCGGAGGACCTAGGAATGGCCCAGTCCCTCGAGAGCATCCCCAACAACGTCGACCTCAGCTCCGACCGGCGCCTGCAGCGCGCCCTGGAGCAGTGGCAGCCGAACTTCCTCTCCTGGTGGAACGAGGTCGGGCCGGAGGGCTTCCAGGCGCACCAGATCTACCTGCGCACCGCCATCAGCGTGGAGGCCGGCGGTTGGGCCCACTTCGACTTCGTGCGCATGCCCGAGTACCGCTGGGGCATCTTCCTCGAGCCGAAGGAGCAGGACCGGGTGATCGGCTTCGGGGACGTGATGGGCGAGCGAGCCTGGGAGGAGGTCCCCGGCGAGCACCGCAACGCCCTGCGCCGGATCGTCGTCACCCAGGCGGATACGGAGCCGGCCTCGGTGGAGCAGCAGCGCCTTTTGGGCAAGACCTGCCCCTCGCTCTACGACCTGCGCAACCTCTTCCAGGTGAACGTCGAGGAGGGCCGCCACCTCTGGGCCATGGTCTACCTGCTGCACCGCTTCTTCGGCCGCGACGGCCGCGAGGAGGCCGACGAGCTCCTGGCCCGGCGCTCCGGCAGCCCCGACAAGCCGCGCATCCTCAACACCTTCAACGAGCCCATCGACGACTGGCTGAGCTTCTTCATGTTCACCATGTTCACGGACCGCGACGGCAAGTACCAGCTCTCCGCGCTGGCCCAGAGCGGGTTCGATCCCCTGGCCCGGACCACCCGCTTCATGCTCACCGAGGAAGCGCACCACATGTTCGTGGGCGAGACGGGCGTCGACCGGGTGGTGCAGCGCTGCGCCGAGCTGATGGCGGCGGGGAAGGACCCGCGCAAGGAAGGGGCGGTGCCTCTCGACCTGATCCAGAAGTACATCAACTTCTGGTTCTCGCTCTCCCTCGACCTCTTCGGCGGCGAAGTCTCCTCCAACGCCGCCGACTTCTTCGCCGCCGGGCTGAAGGGGCGCTTCCGCGAGGACACCCTCGAGGAGCATAAGGCGATGGGGCAGACCTACCGGATGGAGGTGCCGGAGGGCGGCAAGCTGATCGAGCAGCAGGTGCCCCTGCGGAACGCGATGAACGAGGTCCTGCGCGACGAGTACGTCAAGGACTGCCAGCGGGGGGTCGACCGCTGGAACAAGACGCTGCAGAAGGCAGGCCTCGGCCTGACACTGCGCCTGCCCCATCGGCGCTTCCACCGCAGCGTGGGACCCTGCGCGGGGCAGTTCTTCGACCCGGACGGGAAGCTGATCTCCGAGGCGCAGTACCGGGCGCACGAGGGGGAGTGGCTGCCGACCGCCGAGGATCGCGCTTACGTGAAGTCGCTCATGCACCCCGTGACCGCGCCGGGAAAGATGGCGTCGTGGCTCGCCGCTCCGGCCAAGGGAATCAACGGGATGCCGGTGGACTTCGAGTACGTGAGAGCGCCCGGTGCGTGACAAAGCGCCGCAAGGCGCGCCGCGTCAGCGCCCTTATCTACCAAGCATGCGAGCGTTCACATTTTTGGAGAATCGTTCTCCATTTCGCGTCATCGGAGCAAGCATGGACAAGAAGAATCCGGTCGTCGCCGCCCTGCAGCGCGAGCAGGCCTCCGCGCTCGTCCTCTACCTCAACTACAAGAAGTACCACTGGATGACTTTCGGGCCGCACTTCCGCGACCTCCACCTGCTCTTCGAGGAGCACGGCACCCAGGTCCTGGAGAGCGTCGACGAGCTGGCCGAGCGCTCGCTGATGGTGGACGGCAAGCCGCTCACCGATCCCTCCCGCTACATCCCCGCCTCCCTGGTCTCCCCCTCGGAAGGCGAGCAGACCGTGAAGCAGATGCTGGAGGAGGCGGTGGCCGCCCACGAGGAGATCGTCCACGCCATGCACGACGATGCCGAGGCCGCCACCAAGGCCGGCGACATCGGCACCGCCGATCTCTTCACCCGGCTCGTCCAGGTCCACCAGAAGCAGCGCTGGTTCCTGAAGGAGCTGCTGCGCAAGGAAGCCTGATCAGAGGTGCCGCGGCGGTCTCGGGTACCGGCGGTCCGCCGACTTCTTCGGCGGCGGGCCGCGCCGGTGAGGGGTCTTCACCGGGACGCCCGCGATGTTGGTGAACGGCACCGTGGCTGAGAAGGTGGGCAGATTCTGCGCCCGGGCCTGTGTGACCGCCTCGAATCCCGAGGCCAGCTTGATCAGGGTCGGCTCGCTGAACGCCGTGCCGAAGAAGCTGATGCCCAGCGGAGCGCCAAAGACGTTCCCGGAGGGCACCTGCACGATCGGGTATCCCGGCCCCGCGGCCAACTGCGAGCTCCCAAAGGTGAACCTGTCGCCGAGCACCAGATCCGTAGCCCAGGCGGCGCCGTCAGTGGGGGCGACGATGGCGTCCAGATTGTTGTCGCTGAGGATCTTGTCGAGCGAAACGCCGGCGGCTTCGTCGAGATCCAGGGCCTGGTTGTAGGTCAGCCCGCCGAAGTCGAGGTCAAGAGCGGGAGGACCGAGCAGACCCTGCGGGGTGTCGGGGCCTTCCTGCACGTCGGCAGTCGCCTCGAAGAGCTCCTGCCCGAAGAACGGCATCTCGACGTTGGCGTGGGCGTTGTTGAACGCGATCGCATCCACAATCGTCTTTCCCGCCATGGGGACGCCCACGCGGGTAGCGAAGTAGTCCTTCAGGTCGTGCTTGAAGTCGTAGAAGAGCACTAGAAGCTCGCCACCTGCGGGCGTGAAAGCGGAGTCATCGATCGGCACGATGGTGGCCCCCGCCGCCGCCATTGCGGCGATCGCGGCATCGAACGAATCGACCATCTCCTGCCCCCCGCCGGCGGCGATAACTCCATTGTCGATCCCCTGGCGGGTGACACCGATGCGCTTTCCCTTGAGCCCGTTGGGGTCGAGGAACTGCGTGTAGTCCGCCGGGATCGCCGGACGAGCCTTGCCCGTGTGCCGCCAGCCGAGCGGCACGCCGCCCGTCGCCGCATCGCGGCCATCGAACGTGCGGCTCTGGGCGACGCTCAGCGCGGCAGCAGCGTCCGCCACGGTGCGCGCGTGCGGACCCACCGTGTCCTGCGTGTGCGAGATCGGCACCACCCCTGCGCGGCTCGTCAGGCCGACCGTCGGCTTGATGGCGACGACGCCGTTCGCGTTGCCGGGGCAGACGATGCTTCCGTCGGTCTCGGAACCGAACGATACCGCGGTGAAGTTGGCCGATGCGGCGGCCCCCGAGCCGGAGCTGGAGCCGCAAGGATTCCGGTTGATCCCGTACGGATTGTTCGTCTGCCCGCCGCGCCCCGACCAGCCGCTCACCGAGTTCCACCCGCGGAAGTTGGCCCACTCGGACAGATTGGTCTTCCCCAGGATCACGGCGCCGCCTGTGCGCAGGTTCGCCGCCACGGTCGAGTCCCGCACCGCCGGCTGCCCTGCCAGGGCAAAAGACCCCGCTGTCGTCTGCATCTTGTCGCCGGTGTCGATGTTGTCCTTGAGCAAGACCGGTAGCCCATGAAGGGGCCCGCGGACGATGCCCCGGCGGCGCTCCTCATCTGCCTTCTTGGCCAGCGCCAGCGCGTCCGGGTTCAGCTCGATCAGCGCGTTCACGCCTGGGCCGTTCTGATCCAGCCGCTGGATGCGGGTGAGGTAGTAGTTCGTCAGGTCGACCGACGTGAGCCGGCCCGAGGCCATCATCTGCTGCAGTTGCACGACCGTCTTTTCGTTCAGGTTGTCGGGCACACCGTCGTCGTGGTCAGCGCGCGCCTGGAGAACCGAAAGCGACAGTGCCGCCAGCACAAACAAGGTGCGTTTCATGGAGCCCTCCGGGGGGGTAGGGAGCGGCAGGAAGAGCGCCCGGCGGGCGGGCTGTCAACTACGACCAAGGTCCAAGCGGATTCAGGCAACGTTCCCCGACGGATGCCGCACGGCGCCATCGGCCGCGGCGTCCGATAATCGCACGAGGACGACGCCCTGGCGGATGCCGATGACCGAGACGGCTCAGTTTTCCATGAGCAACTCGAAGAATCTTCCATCCTTGAGCAAGCAGAACCATTGATCGCTTCCTGACTCGAAGGTGAAGTACACCTCACCGATCGCGGGGTCCGACCGGTCGTGAAGCGTGATCATCTCGATCTCCAGGCCGGAGAGGACGCGAGCGAATCGCTGCAAACGCCCGCGCAAGACCCCTGGGGCGGACAGCTGCGCGCAGACCCCGCGACGCAGGCGCCGTTCTGGCAGGTATCTCCTACCGTGCAGTAATGGCCGTCGTCGCACGAGGTGCCGTTCGTATTCGGCAGACAGACCCACGAACCGTTGGGAAGGTTCGGCCCGATGTAGCAGAAGAGGTGTTGACACTGGTTGCAGGTCGGCTGCGTGCCCTTGCAAGTAGCCGCCCCCGCGGCAAGCGGCTCCATGCCAATCAATAGCACGGCCGCGATTCCGAACCGGAACATCATCGGGTCCCCCGATCGCCAGGCCATCGAGGCATGGCGAGGCGCGGGTACTGTTCACGAGGGAAAATGCCCGGTCAAGTGGCCAGAAATCGAGCCCCTGTGGCCAGGGCTCGAGCCGTAGGAATGATTTGGCAAATATTTGGCTGAAATCAATCCTTACAGCAATGTTCCACGCAAGATCGCCGACGCGGTGGTGAAGTAGATGATCAGCCCCGTCACATCCACCAGCGTGGCCACGAACGGCGCACTCGCGCTCGCGGGATCGAACCCCAGCCGCCGCAAGAGGAAGGGCAAGAGCGAGCCGGCCAGCGTGCCAAACGTCACCACTCCCACCAGCGAGAGCGCCACCGTCAGCCCCACCAGCATGTAGTGCTCGCCGTAGGTATTGAAGAACACCTGCCAGAGGAGGATGCGGGTGAGCCCGATGGCCCCGAGGATCGACCCCAGCGCCAGGCCCGCTCCCAACTCGCGGCGGATCACCCGGAACCAGTCGCGCAGCCGCAGCTCGCCCAGGGCCATGGCCCGGATGACCAGCGAAGTGGCCTGCGACCCGGAGTTGCCACCGCTGGAGATGATCAGCGGCACGAACAGCGCCAGCACCACCGCCCGGTCGATCTCCTTCTCGAACACCCCCATGGCGGTGGCGGTGAGCATCTCGCCCAGGAACAGCGCCGCCAGCCAGCCGGCGCGCTTCTTGATCATCCGGTTGAGGGCGATGGTCAGGTAGGGCTCGCCCAGGCTCTCGCTGCCGCCCAGCTTCTGGATGTCCTCGGTGGCCTCCTCGCTCACCACCTTGACGATGTCGTCGACGGTGACCACGCCCTTCATCCGCCGCTCGCCGTCCACCACCGGGATGGCCATCAGGCCGGTGGAGCGGAAGAGCCGCGCCACCACCTCCTGGTCGGCGTCCTCGTCCACCGACTGCACCTCGGTCTTCATCACCTCGCTGACGCGAAGGTCTCCCCGGGCGGCCATCAGCTCGCGGAAGGAGACCACTCCCAGCAAGTGCTGCGAGGGATCGAGCACGTACGCGTAGTAGGTCATCTCCACCGACTGCCGCGTCTGCCTTCGCAGGTAGGTGACCGCCTCGTCCACCGTCATGTCCGCCCGCAGCCGGGCGAAGCGCGGGTTCATCAGCCCGCCGGCGTGGTCCTCGCGGTAGGCGAGCAGCGCCTGCACCTCCTTGCGCGTCTGCTCGTCGAGCATGGAGAGCAGCCGGTCGCGCTGGTCGGTGGGCGCTTCCTGCACCAGGTCGGCGGCGTCGTCCGGGGCCAGCCCCCGCACCCAGGAGCGCTGCTCGGGCGGCGGCAAGGCGAAGATCACGTCCACCTGCTCGCCCGCCCCCAGGCTGAAGAAGAGGTCCTCGGCGGTGTCGCGAGGAAGCAGGCGGAGCCCCTCCGCCCGCTCCTCGGCGGAGAGCGCGGGCCAGGCCTCGCGCAGCTCGTCGGGGGAGAGGTCCTCCGTCTCCGCCGCGGCGGGAGTCACCCCTTGGCCTCGCGGAACTCCTCGGCGGCCTTGAAGTCGGTCTCGTCCAGGTCGCGCATGGGCTTGCCGCTCTCGCTGCGCACCCGCTTGAACACCTCGATCACCTGCAGCTTGTGCGGGCGGGAGTTGGAGAGGGGACAGGCCTCGTAGGCCTTGAGGTCCTCGTCGCAGTAGCCCATCCGCTTCTCCCCGCACTTGGGCTGCATGTACCTGGCCAGCTCGGGCACCTTGCGCATCAGCTCGCTGCGCATGCGGGCGATCATCTGCCGGATCTCCCATTGCGCCCGGGTGCAGAGGCGCAAGTCCCCGATGTGCAACAGCTCGGCGAAGTTCACCATGATCTGGAAGTTGGTGGGAGCGGCGTTGGGGAGCACGAAGCGGGCGTCCTCTGCGGGGATGCCCGCGGCCACCGCCTCCCGGTACACGCGAGTGATCTCCCCCATCAGCTTCTCGAACTCCGCCTCCCGGCCGGCCTCCCGCCAGCTCTCCGGCATCACGTACTCCAGCCGCTCCTCGTTCTTGCCGGTGAAGCGGACGTAGCGCTGCGACTGCTGCTCGAAGGAGATGCCGATGCGGTGGCGGACGAACTGGTGGCTGAGCGAGCGGGAGACGCCGGAGATGCCGAACCAGAACACCACCTGCTCGAGCGGCGAGACATGCCCGGTGCGCAAGCGGTCCTCCACGAACTGGGCGATCTTCTCCCGGGTGACGCTCCCCTCGGCGATGTCGTCCCAGACCTCCCGCGGGGTCTTCGGCGTGTAGCAGGTGCGGTAGGCGCCGTAGAGCTTGGTGAGGGGGTCGTTGGCGATGTCGATCAGCACCACGTCCATGGCGCCCTTGTACCGCACGGGCGAGCACTGCGACCACCGTCGATTTTCAGGCGGGCGTCGGCGGCAGCCGGATGCCGAACTCGGTGGCCCAGGGCAGCCGCAGCGGATCCTCCTCTACCACCAGGCGCACGTCCCCGCCGGAGCGGGCCATCAGGGAGCGGGCGATCTGCAGGCCCAGCCCCGTCCCCTTGCCCGGCGCCTTGGTGGTGAAGCGCAGCTGGAAGAGCCGCTCGCGGTGCTCGACCGGCACCCCGGGACCTTCGTCCGTCACCCGCACTTCGGCTCCTCCCTCGGCGCAGGCCAGCACCCGCACCGCCAGCCGTCCCTTGCCCCCGGCCTGCTCCAGGGCGTCCAGGGCGTTGGCGATCAGGTTGACGGTGGCGTGCAGCACGGCGTTGGGGGTCCCCCAGCCGCGCGCGGCGGGATCCTCTCCCAGGGAGAAGCGCGGCCCCAGGCCCGAGAGCCGGTAGTCGAGAAGCTCCAGCGCCCGCCGGACCACCGGCCCGACGGCGAACTCCGAGCACTGGGGCGGCTCGGGGCTGAAGAGCTGCTGGTAGGTGCGCAAGAGCTCCTCCAGCCGCCGGACCTGGAGCTGGACCATCTGGAAGTCCGCCGAGGCCTTGAGCGCAGGGTCTCCGCCCAGCGCCATCAGCTCCAGGCCGGCCTTGATCCCCAGGAGCGGGTGCCGCAGCTCGTGGATCAGGGTCGCACCCAGCCGCTCGCCATCCTGGAGCGATCCGGTTTCGGGCTTGTCGTCCACCGGGGCTCCTTTCACGCCAGGTGCGAGGCCGGCGCGGCCGCCGGCAGGAAGATGGTGAAGACGGCGCCCTTGCCTTCTTCGCTCTGCACCACGATGCGGCCGTGGTGCGCCTCGACGATGCTGTGCGCGACGGAGAGACCCATCCCCGCCGCCGCGGCGCCCTTCCCGGCGGTGAAGAACGGGTCGAAGATCCTCTCCTGGAGCTGGGGGGGGATGCCCTTGCCGGTGTCGCCGATGCTCACGCTCAGCGCCTCGCCGTTGACCTCCCGCACCCGCACCGTCAGCTCCCCTCCCGTGGGCATCGCCTGCACGGCGTTCTGCACGAGGTTGGAAACCGCGCACTCGATCTGGGCCGGGTCGCCGTGCGCGTGGCGGGTGGTGGCGGAGAAGTCGGCTTCCAGGCGGATGTTCTGCCGCGCCATCTGCCCGGCGTGCAGGGCCAGGGCGGAGCGGACCGAGCCCTCCAGGGCGAAGGCGCGCCCCACGCCGCGCTGCTGCTCGGCAAACTCCCGCAGGTCGGAGACCACCTGGGCCACGCGGAAGGCCTGCTGCAGCGCCTGCTGGGCGGTGGCGGCCTGCGGGGAGCCCTCGGGCAACTCCTTGCGCAGCATGGTGAGCAGGCCGGTGACGGCGGTGAGAGGGTTGTTGATCTGGTGGGCGGCGCCGGCGCCCAAGGAGCCCAGCGCCGCCAGCCGGCGGGTGCGGAGGATCTGGTCCTGGGCGGCCTGCAGCTCCCGGGTGCGCTGCTCCACCCTCTCTTGTAGTTCTGTGTTCCAGCGCTGGATCACCTCGTCGCGCCCGCGCAGGGCCTCGATCATGTGCCGGAAGCCGTCGGCGAAGCGGCCGATCTCGTCGCTGCCCCGGACGTCCACCTGCACCTCGTAGTGCCCCTCGCCCAGCCGGTCCACCGCCCGGGAGAGCTTCTCGATGGGCCCGGTGAGCTGCTTGGAGAGCACCACTCCCAGGACCGCGATCAGCCCCAGCGCCACCGCTGCCCAGAACAAGGTCTGCTGCCGCACCCGCAGGGCCGGGCGGAAGGCCACCGCGGCCGGCTGGGCCACCACCACCGTCCAGCCGAGCACCGGGACCGCGGCGGCCGAGGCCAGCCAGGTCTCGCCGCCGGCGTGCGCCACCACCCGCGACAAAGGATTGCCCTGGAGCACCGCCGCCACCAGCAGATCGCGCTCCGCCCCCGTGAGCGGGGCCGGGAGCGTGCCGGCCAGCGGATCGCCCTTCCCGTTCACCAGGACCGCGATCCCGTCGCCGGCGAGCTGGCGCATGTTCTCCTCCAGCTCGGAAAAGGAGACCTCGGCGGCCAGCACCACCCTCTTCTCCGGGACCTTCACCGCCACCGCCACCCGCGCCCCGGAGCCGGTGCGCCAGGGCGCGCCCACCGCCACGCCCGCTTCCAGGGCTCCGGGCAAAGGGACGGAGGCGAGGAAGCGCTGCGCCTGGCCCTCGCCGCCGCTGCCCGGCTTGTTGCCGGTGAGCGGGGGCGCCAGCGGGGCGCCCTTGTCGTCGAAGATGGCCAGCGCCTGGACGAAATCGAGCTGCCGGTAGGGGATGGCGAGGACCTTGCGCAGCTCCTCGCGGGACAGCTCGCTCACCGGCAGCATGCGCGCCGACATGCGCAGGCTCTCCAGCGCCCGGTCGAGGAACCGCTCGCAGCCCCGGGCCGCCTCGGCCGCGGTGGCCGCCTGGGCGCGGCCCACCGTGCGCTCCAGCTCCTCCCGGTTGGCGGAGAAGGAGAAGAAGGCGGCGAGCGAGAGGGGCACCAGCCCCGCCGCCGCGAGGGCGATCAGGATCCGGCTGCGGAAGTTCACGCGGCCTGCGAGCCGCGCAGGCGGCTGATGTGGGCCTCGAGCTGGCGGATGACCCGCTGGAGCTCGCCGCGCACCGGGGCCATCTCCGGCCCGGGCCGGGCGGCCAGGTCTTGCAGGTGCCCGAGGGCGATCTCCGCCCCGACGATCTCCGCCTCCGGTCTCTGCACGCCGCTTCCCAGGGCGGAGAGGAGCTGGTCGCGCTCCTTGCGCAGGTCCGCGGTGGCCTGCTGCACCCGCTCCTCCAGCACCGCGTTGAAGGCCTCGATCTCGCTCCGCTGCTCGTCCACCTGCGAGCTCTTGCGCGTCAGCTCCGCCTGGAACTCGCCCAGGCGCTTGAGGAAGCGCACCCGGTCGAACTCCGCCCGCTGGTGGGCGATGGCCAGCCGCACCTTCTCCGCCAACAGCTCGATGTCCTGGAAGGGCTTCTCCAGGTAGTCGTGGGCGCCCAGCCGCAGCGCCTCCACGGCGGAGGAGGTGGAGGCGTAGGCGGTCATGACGATGCGCGCGCAGTGCGGCTGCACCTTGCGGGCCTCGGCGATCAGCGCCATCCCGTCCTTGCCGGGGAGGTTCTTGTCGGCCAGGAGGCACCCGAACCGCTGCCGCTTCATGAGATCGCTGGCCTGCTCCCCGCTTCCCACCGAGACGACCGAGAGCCCGCGCATGGGGAGGATGCGCTCGAGCACGTCCACCACGATGGGCTCGTCGTCGACGACGAGCACCGTGTCGGGAAAATCGACTTTCTCCAGGGCGTGCATCGTCCCTCGCCGAGCGGGCGCTCACTCGTTTCTAGAACGAGGTGGCTTTGTGTCGCAACCCGTTGAAACTCAACGATTTGTAGTCATTTGTCGGTGCAAAGAGACAGCTTCGGCGCAACCGGGCACAGCCTCCCACCCGCACGCAGCGAGGGATTGCGTAGGATACCCCGCCGTGGTCCCCATCCTGCTCGTCGCCGCGGGCGGCGCACTCGGCGCGGTGGCGCGCTTCTTGGTGTCCATGTCCAGCCGCGCGGCGGTGGGCGACGGCTGGCCCTGGGGGACGCTCTTCATCAACCTCAGCGGGTGCCTGCTCATCTCGCTCTTCCTGGGCGCGGGAACGTCGCGGATCGCGCAGACGAACCTGCGCTACCTGCTCCCGGTGGGGTTCGTGGGGGCCTACACCACCTTCTCCAGCTACGAGTACGAGATCCTCCGCCTGGTCTCGGCGGGTCGCGCCGCGGCCGCGCTGGCGTACGTGCTGGCCTCCAACGTGCTGGGCTTCGCCGCCGTGCTGGCCGGCGAATGGCTCGGGCGCCGCTGACCGATGAGCAGCTTCTTGCGCGCCGTCCGCCGCATCGTTCGCGGGATCCCGCGGGGGACCACCCTCTCCTACGGCGAGGTGGCGCTGCGCGCCGGGAAGCCGCGCGGAGCGCGCGCGGTGGTGGCCGCCCTGCACCGCCTGGACGACATCCCCTGGTGGCGGGTGGCCCGGCACGACGGCTCCTTGGCGCCCCAGGTGGCGCACCAGCAGGCCGCCCTCCTGCGCCAGGAAGGCTGGAGGCCGCGGCGAAGGAACAAGAATTAGGATTCCCGGATCTCGGGCTACATTGGCTGCGTGGCCCTGTACGTGATCAGCGACCTGCACATCGGGGACAGCGCGCTGGCGCCGATGTTCCAGGACGCCGAGCAGGGCAAGCGCCTGGCCGAGCTGTGCGAGAAGGTGGCCCGGGACCCGGACAGCGAGCTGGTGCTGCTGGGCGACATCTTCGACGTCACCGCCGCCTGCCCCCCGCACAAGGGGCTGACGCAGTTCGGGCTCTCCCTGGATACGCCCCTCGAGGACAAGCCGGCGCCGCCCCTGGCCTCCATCCTCCGCGGCATCCGCGAGAGCAACCCGGTGGCCCTGCAGGCGCTGGAGACGCTCTCCACCCGGGCCCG
>DATKAG010000319.1:0-3892 GCA_035498355.1 Myxococcales bacterium
TTCTACGAGCAGATCGGCAAGAAGGGCGGCGAGGCGGTGAAGGCGGAGCGCGGCACTCCCTTCTACGAGGAGATCGGCAAGAAGGGCGGCCACCGGGTGCGCACGCTGATCGAGGAGGGGAAGAAGGCCGCCAGCGAAGCCTCCAGGGCCGACGAGGCTCCGGCGCCGGGCGGCGAGGTCCTCCCCGAGCCCGCGCAGGAATAGTCGCGGAGAAAGGAACGCTGGATGATCCGCGGAAACGGCAAGGGCGGGATGACGGTCTCCGAGGCTGGCCGCAAGGGCGGCGAGCGCGTCCGCGACGAGCGGGGCGTGGAGTTCTACCAGGAGATCGGCCGCAAGGGTGGTGAGCTCGGGGGGCGGAAGGGCGGCGAGGCCGTCCGGGACAAGTACGGCCCCTCCTTCTACGAGGAGATCGGCCGCAAGGGGGGCCAGAAGGTCCGCGAGCTCATCGAGCAGGGCAAGAAGCGCATCCTCTAGGGGCGGCGCTCCTTGGAAACCGAAGGAGCCGAAGGGGGAGAGGAGGGGGGTTCCTTCCAACCACCGGAGGCAGTGAAATGGCGGAAGAGAAGAAGGGCGGAATGACGGTTGCCGAGGCCGGGCGCAAGGGCGGCGTGAAAGTCGCCCAGGAGCGCGGCCGCGCCTTCTACGAGCAGATCGGGCGCAAGGGCGGCGAGACCGTCAAGGCGGAGCGGGGGCACGAGTTCTACGAGCAGATCGGGAAGAAGGGCGGCGAGTCGGTGCGCGCCGCCCGCGGTCCCGAGTTCTACTCGCAGATCGGCCACAAGGGCGGGCAGAAGGTGCGCGAGCTGATCGAGCAGGGCAAGCGCATGGCCCGCGACGCGCGGCAGCGGGAAGAGGGCCTCGACGAGATGGGGAACCTCCGGGGCCGCGGGGAAGAGTAGGTCCGGGGGAGCTCGCGCCGCTGCAGGCGCGAGCTCCTGATCCCGGTTCTTGCCGATTTTTTGCCCAGATCGCCGGACGGGCGGAACATGGCCCGTGTGGCGAAGAGTGCGCCGATCCAGCCGATCGACCCGCGGCATCCCCAGCCGCGGCACATCCACCGCGCCGTGGGCGTGCTGGCGGACGGCGGGATCGTCTCCTACCCCACCGACACCTACTACGCGCTGGGCTGCGACCTCTTCCAGAAGAAGGCGATGGAGCGCCTGGCCGCCTTGAAGCGCCGCGACGACCGCCGGCCCTTCGCCTTCCTCTGCGCCGACCTGGGCGAGGTGGCGAAGTACGGGATCGTCTCCAACGAGAACTACCGGCGCATGCGGCGCCTGTTGCCCGGGCCCTACACCATGGTGCTCGACGCCACCCGGCTGGTGCCGCGCACCGCCCTCACCCGCCAGCGGCAGGTGGGCGTGCGGGTGCCGGACGCGCCGGTGGCCATCGCCCTGGTGAAGGGGCTGGGGCGGCCGCTGGCCACCACCAGCGCCTCGCTCCCCGGGGAGGAGCCGCTGATCGACGCGGGGGACATCCAGAAGCACCTGGGGCACGGCATCGATCTGATCCTGGACGGTGGGGTGACGCTGAACGAGCCCTCCACCGTGCTCGATCTGCGGGGGCCCGCGCCGGTGGTGCTGCGCGAGGGCAAGGGCAAGGTGGAAGGAGTGGTGGCGTGACCGAGGCCACCTCCCACGGGCCTTCCGCGCTGGACGAGGCCCTCGACCGCTATCTCTCCCACCTGAAAGTGGAGCGCGGGCTGCGGGAGGCGACGCTGGAGGCGTACGCGCGCGACCTGCGGGAGTACGCGGAGTGGCTGGGCAGCCACGGCATCGCCCGGCTGGCGGAGGTGACGGAGGCGGGCATCCTCCAGCACCTGGCCGACTTGCAGCGGCGCGGGCTCTCCCGGGCCTCGCAGGCGCGGCACCTGGCGGCGGTGCGCGGGCTGCACAAGTTCGCCAACGCCGAGGGGCTCGCGCCCGCCGATCCCTCCGAGGGGGTGGAAGCGACGCGAGGCGCGCGCCCCTTGCCGCATTTCCTCGCCATCGAGGAGGTGGATCGGCTGCTGGGCCGGCCCGACTGCCGGACCGCCGCGGGAGCGCGCGACAAGGCGATGCTGGAGGTGCTCTACGCCAGCGGCCTGCGCGTCTCCGAGCTGGTCACGCTCCCGCTCAGCGCCATCGATCCCCTGGCCGGGGTGGTGCGGGTGCGGGGCAAGGGGGGCAAGGAGCGGATCGTCCCGGTGGGCGAGCGGGCCCGCGAGGCGCTCGCCGCGTACCTCGCCGGCCCCCGGCAGCGGCTGTTGGGCATCCGGCGGAGCAACGATCTCTTCGTCACCCCGCGGGGAGCGCGGATGACCCGGCAAGGCTTCTGGAAGCTCCTGGGCCGCTACGCGCGCGCCGCGGGCATCGAGCAGCGGGTCTATCCGCACACGCTGCGGCACAGCTTCGCCACGCATCTCCTGGAGCGCGGGGCCGACCTGCGCGCGGTGCAGGCCATGCTCGGCCACGCGGACATCGCCACCACGCAGATCTACACGCACGTGGACCGCGAGCGGCTGAAGGCCGTGATCGCCAAGCACCCCCGCGCCTGAAAAATCGGCTAGGTTCGCCGCATGCTCGCCGCCTTGGCGCTGCTCGCCGCTTTCGCTTGTCCCGAGGACCAGAAGCTGCGGCTCGATCTCAAGGACTGGAAGGCGGCGCTGCTGGCCGCCGGGCCGGGGAGCGACGAGCAGCACCTGGCGCTGGCGGCGCTCCGCTTCCAGAGCGTGCCGGGGGACGGCGGGCCCGAGGCCGACTGCGCCGGCAAGCCGGCGGTGGAAGGGGTGGACGTCTTCGAGGCCAACCTCACCGGGCAGAAGGACAAGCTGGTGCAGGCGCGGTTCCGGATGTGCAAGGGCGACAAGGAGAACGAGACGCAGGCGCTGCGCATCGCCGTGCTGGTGCCCCTGGGAGAGGGCCAGCTCTGCAAGCTCGAGGGGGAGGACCTCTCCCTCGACCGGCGCGCCAGCGACAGGCCCTGCGAGAACCCGGGGAAGCTGCCCCGCACGCTCGACTTCGTCGAGCTGACCGCGAAAGGGCGGCGGGTGGTGCAGGCGAAGGACCCATCCGGATCTTGCGAGGATCCGGCGGGCAACACGAGCTCGATCACCACGGCGTTCTTCGAGGCCCAGGGCGCGGCCCTGAAGAAGATCTTCGAGACCCCCCTCTACGACTCCACCACCCAGGCCCAGGGCCGGCAGCTGGTGGCGCGCTGGAAACTGACCTTCGGAAATGCCTTCCCCAGGGAGATCCGCCTGCAGCGCTGCGTGGAGGGAGCCTCGCAGTGCGAGGAGCCGGACGTGTACGTCTACGCCAAGGCCGGCGGGAAGTACGTGCGCAAGTAGTGCAGCATTTCGTGGCCCGCGCCCCCGCCGATCCGCTAGAGTCCCGCCTTCGCGCGGCGGGAGCCGCCCGGAACAGCCGCCTTCCATGAGCGAAGCCGCCCAGAAAACCCCGCCGCCCCAGCGCCAGCCCCGCCGCGTGGTCTCGGGCATGCGCCCCACCGGGCGCCTGCACATCGGCCACTACCACGGGGCGGTGAAGAACTGGATCGCGATCAGCCGCATCGCCGAGTGCTTCTTCTTCTCCGCCGACTGGCACGCCTTGACCAGCGACTACAAGGACACCTCGAAGCTGGCCGAAGCGCAGCGGGAGATGTTCGCCGACTGGATCGCCGCGGGCCTCGACCCGGAGCGCTGCACCCTCTTCATCCAGAGCCACGTGAAGCAGCACGCGGAGCTCTTCCTGCTCCTGGGCATGGTCGCCCCGCTGGGCTGGCTGGAGCGGGTGCCCACCTTCAAGGAGCAGCAGGAGCAGCTCAAGGAGAAGGACCTCAACACCTACGGGTTCCTCGGCTACCCGCTGTTGCAGGCCGCGGATGTGGCCATGTACGGCGCCGACGCGGT
>DATKAG010000320.1:0-27276 GCA_035498355.1 Myxococcales bacterium
CCCTCATCCTCGGGGTGGCCGGGGCGCAGGCGGAAGGGAAGTTCGTGCTGCTCGCCGGGCTGGCCTCGCTGGTGGCGGGGGCGGCGTCGATGGCGGTGGGCGAGTACGTCTCCATGGCCGCGCAGGTGGAGCTCTTGCAGCGCCTGCTCGGCGACTACCGCGAGCACCTCAAGCGCGCGCCCGAGCAAGCGCGGGAGGAACTGGAGGAGTTCATCCAGCGGGGCGGAGTGCGGCAGGCCACCGCGCACAACGCCTCCCACCAGATCGCCCTGGTCCCGGATCGCGCGCTGGCGGTCTACGCGCGGTCTTTGGGGCTGAACCCCGACGAGCTGGGGTCGCCCGGGAGGGCGGCGGCCACCTCGCTCATCACCTTCGCCGCCGGCGCCGCCGTGCCACTCGTGCCCTGGTTCGCCTGGAGCGGCGGCCGGGCGGCGGCCGCTTCCATCCTGCTGGGGGCGCTGGCGGCGGTGGGGGTGGGAGCGCTGCTCGGCTGGCTGGGAGGGCGGAACGTGCTCTCCAGCGCGGCCCGGCAGGTGTTCGTGCTGGGCGCCGCCGCGGGGGCGACCTGGGGGGCTGGGAGGCTGTTCAACGTGACGGTGAGCTGAGGCGCCCCGCGGCCCCGGGGCCTCACCGGTCGTGGAACCTGCCCTGCTTCTCCGCCAGCTCCACCAGGCGGGGCGCGGGCTTGAAGCGATCGCCGAAGCGCTCCTGGTACTTGCGCAGCCGCGAGACCACTTCGCCGGGGCCGAGGGCGTCGGCGTAGCGGAAGGGGCCGCCGCGGAAAGGCGGCCAGCCCAGGCCGAAGACCGCCCCGACGTCGCCGTCGCGGGCGGAGCGGAGGATGCCCTCGCCCAGGCAGTGCGCGGCCTCGTTCACCATCTGCAGCACGCAGCGGCCGGCGATCTCCTCCGCCTTGGGCGAGGTGCGCTTCTGGCCCTGCGGGGTGAGGTCGTAGACGGAGCGGTCCACCTCCTTCGACTTCGATTCGCCGCCGTAGAGGTAGAAGCCCTTCTTCGCCTTGCGGCCCAGGCGTCCGTTCTCCACCAGCCTCTCGAATCCGGCGGGCGGCGCCAGGCGGTCGCCGAAGGCCTCGTGCATGATGTGCGCCACCTTCGCGCCCACGTCGATGCCCACCTCGTCGAGAAGCTGCATGGGGCCCACCGGGAAGCCGAACTCCACCAGGGCGCGGTCGATGTCCTCCACCGCCGCCCCCTCGACGAAGAGGAAGGAGGCCTCGTTCAGGTAGGGGGCGAGGATGCGCGAGGTGTAGAAGCCCGGGCCGTCGTTGACCACGATCACCGTCTTGCCGATCCGCTTCCCCAGCGCCACCACCGTGGCCACCGCCTCCGCCCCGGTGCTGCGGCCGCGGATGACCTCGAGGAGCGGCATCTTGTTCACCGGGGAGAAGAAGTGCATGCCCACCACGTTCTGCGGGCGGGCAGCGGCCTCCGCGATCAGGCCGATGGGGATGGAGGAGGTGTTGGAGGCGAAGATGGCGTTGGGGCTCTCCCGCTCCACCTCCTTGACCACCGCCTGCTTCACCTTCAGGTCCTCGAAGACGGCCTCGATCACCACCTCGGCGTTGCGCACGCCGCTGTAGTCGGTGGCGCCGCTGATCAGGGCCAGCTTCTCCTCCTTCTCCCGCCAGGTGAGGCGCTTGCGCCGCACCCGCTCGTCGAGGATGCCGGCGATCTGCTTCAGGCCCCGCCCCAGGGCCGCATCGTCCTTGTCCTTGAGGCGGACGGGGATGCCGGCGTCGGCGGTGACATAGGCGATGCCCGCGCCCATCAGCCCGGCGCCGAGCATGGCCACCTTCTCCACCTTGCGCGGACGGGCGGCGGGATCGTCCACCCCCACGTCCTTCTTCAGCGCCTGGGTGGCGAAGAAGATCTCCACCAGGCGGCGGGAGACCTCGCTCACCACCATCTCGCCGAAGAACTCCGCCTCCTTCTGGTAGCCCTCCTCGCCGCCCTTCTCCACCCCGATGCGCACCGCTTCCAGCGCCCGTTCCGGGGCGGGGTAGTGGCCGCGGGTCTTGGCGAGGAGCGCCTTGCGCGCCTGCTGGAAGAGGATCCGCCGGCCCACCGGGTTGTCCTCCAGGGCGATCTGCTGCAGCACTTCGCTGCGCAACAGCCGGGGCAGCTTCAGCTCCACCTTGTTCCGCTCCACCCGCAGCTCCCCGCTGGCCAGCTCGCGCGCCCGGCGGCGGGCCACCTCCAGGAGGATGGGACGGGGGACCACCTCGTCGACCAGGCCCAGCTTGCGCGCCTTCTGCGCGCGCACCGACTTGCCGGCCAGGATGATGTCCAGCGCCTGGGCGATGCCGATCAGCCGGGGCAGCCGCTGGGTGCCGCCGGCGCCGGGGAGCAGGCCCAGCTGCACCTCGGGCTGGCCGAGCTGGGTGCGGCGATCGTCGGTGGCGATCCGGTAGCTGCCGGCCAGCGCCAGCTCCAGCCCGCCGCCCAGGGCGGGGCCGTGGATGGCGATCACCACCGGCTTGCGCTTGCCCAGGTCCTCCAGCCTCTGCATCGCCTGCTGCCCGCCGCGGGCCAGGGCGGCGCCCTCGGCGGCGGTCTTCACCTTGGCGAGCATGGCCACGTCCGCGCCCACCACGAAGCTGTCGGGCTTGCCCGAGGCCAGCACCACCGCCTTGACGGACGAGTCCTCGGCGATCTTGCCGAAGATCTCCTCGAACTCCTGCTCGAAGCTGCCCCGCAGGGTGTTCACCGGCTCGCCCTCGACGTCGAAGACCACCAGGGCGACGCCGTCGGGGCCGGTCTCGTAGCGCAGGGCGCCCATTTACGACCTCTCCAGGATGCAGGCCGCGCCCAGGCCGCCGGCGGCGCAGATGGAGATCAGCGCCGTGCCCTTGCCCTTCTCCTCCAGCTCGCGCAGCGCCTGGTGCACCAGGCGGGCGCCGGTGGCCGCGAAGGGGTGGCCCAGGGCGATGCTCCCGCCCCGGGGGTTGAGCTTCTCGTCGGGGACCTCGCCAATGGGCTCGGCGCCCCCCAGGTGCTCGTCGGCGAACTTGCGCGAGGCCCAGGCCTGGAGGTTGGAGAGCACCTGGGCGGAGAAGGCCTCGTGGATCTCCACCAGGTCGATGTCCGCGAGGCGCATGCCGGCGCGGCGGAGCGCCTTGGGGGCGGAGAAGGCCGGCGCCTGGAGGAGTTGCCAGCCCGGGTCGACGGCGGCGTAGGCGTAGGAGCGGAGGAAGCCCAGGGGGCGCAGGCCCAGCTCGCGGGCGCGCTCTTCCGCGCAGATCACCAGGGCGGCGGCGCCGTCGGTGAGCGGGGAGGAGTTGCCGGCGGTGATGGAGCCGTACTTCTTGTCGAAGACGGGCTTGAGCTTGGCGTAGCCCTCGAGCTTGGAGTCCTTGCGCAGCACGTTGTCCTCGGCCACCACGGTGTCGAAGCTCTCGCCCAGCAGCACACGCATCACCTCGTGGCGGAACTTGCCCTCCTCCCAGGCCTGGGTGGCGAGGAAGTGCGAGCGGTGCGCCCAGGCGTCCTGGGCCTCGCGGGTGATTCCGTTCTCCTTGGCCATCTTCTCGGCGGACTCGCCCATGGAGAGGCCGGTGGAGTACTCGGCGATGGCGGGGGGGACCGGGAGCAGGTCGCGGGCGCTCACTCCCTGGAAGGCCTGCAGTTTCTCCACCAGGTTGCGGCCCCGGCTGGCGGTCACCACGGCCTGGGCCACGGGGCGGGAGTAGGTGATGGGGACGTCGCTCATCGATTCCGTGCCGCCCACCAGGGCGAGGTCGATCTCGCCCAGGGCGATGGCGTCGGCGGCGGTGGTCATCGCCTGCAGGCTGGTGGCGCAGGCTCGCACCACCGAGAAGGCGTCCGCGCTCTTGGGCAGGCCGGCGGCCAGGCCCACCTCGCGGGCGATGTTGGGGAGCTGGACCGAGGGGATCACGGTGCCGAAGACGATCTGGTCGATGGCGCGGGCGGGGATCTCGGCGCGCTGGACCAGCTCCTTGACCACCTGTTTGCCCAGCTCCAGGGCGGAGAGGTCCTTGAACGAGGTTCCCGCCTTGATGAAGGGAGTGCGAAGGCCGGCGATGATGGCGACGCGGCGGCCGGGACGAGAGGCCATGGATTCTCCTGGGGGGTTTGGGTGCGCGGGTGGTAACAGCCGCGGCGCGATGCGTCAAGCTGCCCCGCCCCCAAGCCCGCCCCGAGCGGAGCTCGGGGCGGAATGTACAGAAACGAGAGGCTCGTCGCAGGTCGCAACCTCTGGACGCTTCCAGCTTTCCTTACACTGCCCGGTGGAGCTCTTCACGCCTGTGCGGTAGGCGCTTGCTCCTCCCGCAGCTTCAGCAAGTACTCCCACGAATAGATCCCCGTGGAGTGCCCGTCGCTCCACTGGATCTGCATCGCGTACCTCCCGATCTCATTCATCCCCTGCGGCTTCACGTCCGCCTTGACCTGCGCCTCCCCCACCACCCGCCGGCCGCTCCATTCCTCCACGCATTCCGCGCAGGGGCATCGCGCCCGCAGCCAGACAGGGGGGAACTTCGACTCGCGGCCGTCGTCCCAGCGGACGAGGAGGTTGCCGTCGCTGTCGAAGGCCAGCTCGCTGGGCTTGGGCTGGGTCTTCGCCGCCTTGATCTTGTCGAGCAGGCCCATGGATGGCCTCAGTTCTAACCCGATCTGCTATGCAGCGGCCATGCTCCGCAGTTCCCTCCTGTTCCGGGCAGTCGCCCTGCCCTACGAGCTGCTCACCGGCCACCCGGTGTGGGTGCGGCACTGCGCGCGGATGGCCCTGGAGCTGCCTCCGGGGACGCGGCGCTTGCTGGATGTGGGGTGCGGCCCGGGCGGGTCGACGCGGGAGCTGCCGGAGGGCGCCATCGGCGGCGACCTGCTCCTGGAGATGCTGCGGCGGGCGCGCAAGCACGAGCGGCGGATGCCGCTCATGTGCCTGGACGCGGCGGTGCTGCCGGTGCGCTCGGGGTCGCTGGATGCGGTCACGCTGCACAGCGTGCTCTACCTGCTGCCGGACCGGGCGGCGGCCCTGCGGGAGATCGCGCGCGTCTTGCGGCCGGGCGGGCGGGCCATCCTGCTCGAACCGCAGGCCGGCGGGCGCGCGACGGTGTTCGGGCTCCTGCGAGCGCTGCCCACCCCGCGCTGGGCGGTGACGGCGCTCTTCTGGCGGGCGATGAGCGGGCTGTACGGGCGCCCAAGCGCGCACTCGCTGGGGGCGGCGCTGGAATCGGCGGGTCTGCATGTGCTGCGGATGGAGGAGACGCTGGGCGGGCTGGGGCTCTTGGCGGCGGCGGAGAAGAGATGAGGATCCTGCACTTCTCGGATCCCCATGTGCAGCTGCCGCGCTGGCGCGAGCGGCCGCTGCGGGAGTTGGGGCCGCTGCGGGCCCTGGCCACGGTGGAGCTGTGGAAGGGCCGCGGGCGCGACTTCGACGAGGCGCTGGAGGCCCTGCGGAGGATCGTGCGCGATGCGGATTCCTTGCGGGCCGACCTGGTGGTGTGCACAGGCGACCTGACGCAGCTGGCGATGGAGGAGGAGTTTGCGCTGGCGCAGGAGGCCCTGCGGCCGCTGGGGGAGCGGTTGGTGTGCATCCATGGGAATCACGACCGGTACCCGATGAGGGGGAGGCCGAATCGGCTGTATGAGGAGTACTTTCCGCGGAGGGCGCTGCCGGAGGGGTTGGTGGCGTTGGATTCCTGCGGGCAGGTGTGCTGGCCGGTGGTCACGCAGGGCCGCATCCTGGAGGAGGAGCTTGCGCAGGACTTCTCCGGAAAGCTGGTGCTCGTGCACCATGCCCCGTTCAGAAAAGACGGCGTCCGCGACTGTCCTTGGCACCGCCTCCGCGGCGCGCGCCGCCTCCTGAACGCGACGGCCGACGCGGCGGCGGTGCTTTGCGGCCACATCCACGAGAGATTCCGCGTGGAAAATGTGCTCTGCGCAGGTTCCTCCACGGAACGAGGCGCGGAGGGCTACTGGGTGCTCGAGGTGGCCGGCGGCCGGTTGCAGTCCGCGGCTGCATACCGGCTGGGAGCCATCGAGACTCCGCTGTCCGGCTAGTGCCGCACGTGAGCCGCCTGGAAGTCGGCTGCCGTGGCCGCCACCGCCAGAAGCGCAGGGTTACGTCGCAGCTCGTCCCATTGCGGGCCGTCCCCCAGGTCGACCTGCTGGGTCATGCCGTACTCCCGACCTGCTTCCACCGTGAAGTGGCCGCGGACCTGGAGGAATCGGGAAGTCTTGTCCAGGTGCTCGACGAAGAACTCGCCGCTGGATCCCGTCCAGTGAGTCGGGTCGGAGGCGTCATGGCAGAAGTCGATCGGCGTCCGGCCGACGCTGCCATGGATGCAGTCGCCTTCCACCCAGGCATGCATGTCCGAGCTGCTGATGGTCCCCTTGCCCACCGAGAAGGTGACCGGCCGCGCGGCCGCGTTTGCCCCGGACTTGATGGCGATGGTCCCGTAGTCCGGCCCGCTGGCCGTGGCGCAGGCAGCCGCGATCAGCAATGGTGAAATGGAGCGCATGCAAAGCTGACGTCCGCGGCGCTGCGGATATTCGCGATCTCGCCAAACTCGTTCCGGAACGAGTTCGGACTGAACCTTGGAGCAGGGGCGGACGGAGCCTGGGGCATGACGCATGCCTTGGTGAACTTGTTCCGGAACAAGTCGTCAATCTCCCATCTGGCGTGGCGCCGACCGCCCCTGGTCCAACGCAGCGCGTACCAACGCAGCCTCTCACCCTTAACCCATTCTCCGGACGCGTGCCCTCGGTCACTTGACCGAAGACGGCGAATGGCCCCGGCTGGCACCATCCGCTCCATGAAACCTGCCGGGCCGTTGGTGTGGTCGATGAGCAACGATGATCTTCTCGCGGCTGCGCGCGCTCTGGCGCGGAAGTCGTCCGATCTCGAGGCCGAGCTGCTTCTCCATTTGGGGGAGATCGACGAGCGCAAGCTCTATCTCGACTGGGCCTTCCCCTCTATGTACGCCTTTTGCGTTGGCGAGCTCGGCTTTTCTGAGGACGCGGCCTACAACCGGATCCACGTGGCGCGGGCTGGACGGCGGTTCCCGGCAATCCTGGAGGCCATCCGCGAGGGCCGCACGCACCTGTGGGGCATGAGGCTGCTCATTCCCCATCTCACCGAAGAGAATCACCTCGATCTGATCGGGGCGGCCTCCGGCAAGACGAAGAGCGGGATCGAGGAGATGGTCGCCGCACTCGCTCCGCGCGCGCCGGTTGCCACGGTGATCCGCAGCATTCCCGACCGGATCGCGCCGGCCGCGGCGTCAGGCGCCGTCGCCCCGATGCCGGCGGAAGATGCGGCGTCCCTCAAGGGTCCGCCACTGCCCTCGCGGTTCGGCCCTCCCGTCGTGCCGCTTTCCGCCCAGACGTACAAGATCCAGTTCCCCGCGAGCCGTGCCTTCCGGGACCGGCTGCTCGAGGCGCAGGATCTGATGCGGCACCGGATCCCCGACGGCAGCCTGGAAAAGATCCTCGGCGCCGCGCTGGAGTTGCTGATCGACCAGGTGAAAAAGGAGCGGTTTGCCGTGGGCAGGAAGCCGCGGTCGACTCCGCCGGCTGCACAGCCGGCATCCTCCGCCGGCGGCGAGCCTGCCGTGGAGCAGAGCTCAGAGCGGGCATCGCGGCACATCCCAGACTGGATCAAGCGGCTGGTGTATGAGCGCGACGGAGGGCGCTGCACGTTCGTCGACGATCGCGGCCGGCGCTGCGGGGCAACTGCCTTTCTCGAATTTCAACACAGGAAGGGATTCGCTCTCACCGGCACACACGATCCCGAAGACATTTGTCTCTACTGCCATGCCCACAACCAGTATGCCGCCGACAAGCTGTATGGGCGGGCGTTCATGGACGAGGCTCGGAAGAACGGTTCCCGCCATGCTGAAGCACCCGCCGAGAAAGGGACCGGGAGTGACGCCGTCGCGGACCAGGCTCCTCCCGAGATGGTCCCGGGCGGAGCGGAGGTTCAGAGCCCGGAGGCTGCGCCCAAGGAGAACCGGACCGGTGAACCGCAGACCGGCGAATCAGGATGGGAGTTGATCCAGATCAGCGAAACGATTGAGGAGGAGCCGCAGGTGGGAGACCCTGGCGTCGGTGAGCTGGGCGTCGACCCGCTACCCGGGGGAGACGGAACCGCAACTCGTTCCGGAACGAGTCCGCCGCCCGGCGACTAGTCAGGGCCACGGAGCGGCTACTCGTCGCGCAGGGCGACGGCGGGGTCGAGACGGGAAGCGCGCCAGGCGGGATAGATGCCGGCCACCAGGCCCACCCCGCAGGAAACGCCGATGCCCAGCGCCACGGCCCAGAGCGGAACGTCGGCCGGGAACTTGAGAAACTGGCCGATCCAGCTGGCGCAGTAACCGAGGGCGACGCCGATGGCCCCTCCGAAGGAAGCCAGGAGCACCGCCTCAATCACGAACTGCATGAGGATGCGCATGCGCCGGGCGCCGAGAGCCTTGCGCAGTCCGATCTCCCGGGTTCGCTCGGTGACGGACACCAGCATGATGTTCATCACCCCGATGCCGCCGACGATCAGGGAAAGGAGGCACATGAACGCGCTGGCCACGGTGACGCCGGTGGCGAGGTTGTCGAACATGCCGCGCAGCGATTCGTTGGAGACGATCTCGAAATCGTTCTCCTTGGCAGCGTCCAGCCCACGCACCCGGCGGAATGCGCCCACCGCCTGGTCCTGCAGCTTCTTCATCGAATCGTGGTCGTGCGCCATCACCCCGATCACCACCGACCGCGAGGTGCCGTACAGCTCCATGAAGAGGGTGATGGGGACGCCCACCGTGTTGTCGGGATTGTCGCCCAGGGGCATGCCGCCCTGGCGCTCGATGGTGCCGATCACCTCCAGCTCCATCCGGCCGAGCTTGAGCTTCTTGCCCACCGGGTCCTGTCCGGGGAAGAGCGCGTCCACCACCGCCGCGCCGATCACCGCCACCCGGGCGGCATCGCTCGCCTCTGCTTCGCTGTAGCTGCGGCCGCTGGCTATCGGGAGGTTGTTGATGGTGAAGAACTCCGGAGTTCCCCCCGCCACCTGGACGCCCTGGTCGGTGTTTCCCTCGGCGGTGGCGGTCTTGCCGTACTCCCACATCTCGGCGCCGATCTGCTTCGCCTGGGGAACCAGGTCGCGTAGCTGGCGGACGTGGGAGAGGTTGATCTTCTTGCGCGCCATGATCTCCGGCGAAAACTCGCCGAACTGCACCGCCGGGAAGCGCTGCAGCTGGAAGGCGTCGGCTCCCAGCGCGCCCAGCTGCTTGTCGATCGACTTCCGCAGCCCGTTGAGCAGCGCCATCATCGCCACCACCGTGAACACGCCGATGACGATGCCCAAAAGGGTCAGCCCGGAGCGCAGCTTGTGGCCGGAGAGCGAGTCCAGCGCCAGGCGCAGGTCGTCAGCCCGCGCCACCACGCCCCGGCGCATCCGGCCGGTCCAAACCGGCGCACGCACCTCGACGGCCGGGAGCGCGACCTCACTCATACCGGAGCGCCTCGATCGGCTGGAGCAGGGCCGCGGTCAGGGCCGGCCAGAGGCCGAAAGCGGCGCCCAGGAAAGCCGACCCCACCACCCCTCCGAGCATCACCCGCGGGTCCACCTTGGCCGGCAGGGGCGAGATCAGGTCGATGATGGACGCCCCCCCGGAAGCGAGCGCGATCCCCACCAGCCCCCCCACCACCGCCACCATCACAGCCTCGCAGAGGAACTGCCAGAGGATGGTCGCGCGTCGGGCGCCGATGGCGCGGCGGATGCCGATCTCCCGCGTCCGCTCCTTCACCGAGACCAGCAGGATGTTCATGATCCCGATGCCCGCCACGATGGCGGTGATGATGCCCACCAGGATGCCGGTGACGTTGGTGGCCATCATCATCTGGTTGAAGCCCTCCAGCAGCTTGTCCTGCCGGTTGACCGAGAAGTTCTCCTCCTGGTCGGGCGCCAGGTGCCGGGCGTTGCGCATCACCGCCGTCACCTCGTCCTCGGTTTCCCGCACCTTCCCCTCGGGCGCCACCACCGCGATCACCAGCCCCCGCTTGCTCCCGAACGTGCGCATGAAGGTGGAGATGGGGAGGATGACGCGCAGGTCCTGCGTCTGCCCGAAGGCGTTCCCCTTGCGCAGGAAGATGCCCACGATGCTGCAGCGGATGTTGGGCCCCACCCGGATCTGCTGGCCGAGCGGCTCCTGCCCCTTGAAGAACGCGTCCTCGATGTCCGCCCCGATGATGCAGACGTTCGCGCCGATCTCCTGGTCGAGCGCGGTGAGGAACCGCCCCCGCCGGATCTGCCAGCCGGTGGCGTCCAGGTACCCATCGGTCGTGCCGCGCACGTCCACCCCGCGCACGTCCTTGCCCGCGTAGTTGACCGTCGCCTGGGTGTTGACCAGTGGCGCGATTGCCACCGGCAGCGTGGTGTTCTGCTGCAGCGCGCGCATGTCCATCATGTTCACCACAGGCCGGTTCTTGTACTTCCACCAGTCGTTCCCGTTCACCCCCCACTTCCACTTGTGCACGAAGAGGGTGTTGGGCCCCAGGGTGCTGAGCTGCCGGGCGAAGCTCGAGGACATCCCCGCCTGCACCATGAAGATGAGGATCACCGTCATGATCCCGATGGCGATCCCGCTGATGGTGAGCACCGCCCGCAGCTTGTGCGAGATCAGCGAGAAGGCGGCCTGCACGACCGCGTCGCGCAGCTCGGCGAAGAAGCGGCGGATGGCCCTCATCACCGCGCTCCGGCCTGGGCGGCCTGGGCCGCCCGCTCGGCAGCCTGGAACTGCGCCAGCGCCTCCGCCCCCAGCGCCTCGGCATTGGCCGCGGCCACCTCGCGCCCCGGCCCGTCCGCGATCACCAGCCCGTCCACCAGCCGCACCGCCCGCGGGCAGCGGGCGGCCAGCTTGGGCTCGTGGGTGACCAGCACGATGGTGTTGCCCCGCGCGTGCAGATCGAGGAACAGGCGGATGATCTCCTCGCCCGTCTTGCTGTCCAGGTTCCCGGTCGGCTCGTCCGCGAGCAAGAGAGAAGGCTGGGTGACCAGGGCGCGGGCGATGGCCACCCGCTGCCGCTGGCCGCCGGAGAGCTCCGCCGGCTTGTGCTTCATCCGCTCCTCCAGCCCCACCATCTTCATCGCCTCGACCGCCCGCTGGTTCCGCTCCTTCTTGCTCACCCCCCGGTACACCAGGGGCAGCTCCACGTTCTCCAGGGCGCTGGCCCGGGGCAGGAGCTGGAAGCTCTGGAACACGAACCCGATCTCCAGGTTGCGCACGTCCGCCAGCTGGTCGTCGGAGAGCGTGCTCACGTCGCGCCCGGAGAGCCGGTACCGCCCCGCGGTGGGCACGTCCAGGCAGCCGATGATGTTCATCAGGGTGGACTTGCCCGAGCCCGACTGGCCGACGATGGCCACGAACTCGCCCCGCTCGATCCGGACGTGGATGTCCTGCAGCGCCAGGACCTTGGAGAGCCCCAGGTCGTACGTCTTGACGATGTGTTCCAGCTCGATGAGCGCCATCTTCTTCCCCTGGATTGCGGCCGTAGCCGGCCACTGCCTCAGCTACGGCCTCCCTGAGGGCCCTTGTCGCCGGCTCCCTTGTCCGGCTTCTGCGGCTTCACCTTCTGCCCTTCCTGCAGCTCGCGCGCGAGCGTCCGGTACGGCCCGTCCACCACCGTCTCGCCTTCGTTGATCCCGCTGAGGATCTCCACGTCGGTGCGGCTGGCGATCCCCGTCTGCACCTCGCGCATCTGCGCCGCGCCCTCCTTGTCCACCACGAACACCACCTTCACCGGCTTGGGCTTGCCGGTCGCCGCCTTGGTGGGCGGATCATCCTTGCCGTTGGTGGAGTTGTTCGTGGCCCCGGCGCTCCCCGCGCTCCCTCCCGCCGTCGTCGAGTCCGCCAGCGCGATCTGCCCCTCGCGCGGCGCCGCCTTCTGCTCCTTCTTCTTCGCCTCCCGCGAGGTCACCGCCTGGATGGGCACCATCACCACGTTGTCGTGCGTGGCGGTGGAGATGGAGACCGCGCTGGACATCCCCGGCAGCGCCCCTTCGGGCGGCACGTCCAGCCCCACCCGCACGAAGAAGGTGGTCACCTCCGCGTCGGTGCCCGGGTTCTTGATCTGCGCGTTCTTCCCCACCGCCACCACGTGCCCCTTGAACTGCTTGTCGGGCAGCGCGTCGATGTCCACCCCCGCCTCGTCGCCCACGTGCACCGCCACCACCTCGTGCTCGCCGACCTCCGCCTTCACCTCCATGTCGGAGAGCCCGCCCATCAGCATCACCACGTCCTCGGAGAAGTCGCTGCCCCGGATGCGCTCGCCCACCTTGTGCTGCAGCTCGAGGATGGTCCCGTCGATGGGCGCGGTGAGGGTGGCCCGGGAGAGGTTGTAGAGCGCCGTCTCCAGCTGCCCCACGTTCTGCGCCACCAGCTCCTTCTGCGCGGCCAGCCGCCCCTCGTCCATCTTCAGCTGGGTGGTGGACTTCTCCAGGTCCGAAGCGCTCGCCAGCCGCTCGTCGACCAGCTTCTTCACCCGGGCCAGGTCGCGCCGGTCCTGATCGATGGCCACCACGATCTGCTCGATGGAGGCCTTGGCGGACGCCACCGCCCCGCGGAACTGCGTCACCTGGGTCTCGTACAGCCGCTTGTCGATCTGCCCCAGCACCTGCCCCTGCTTGACCTTGTCGCCCTCCTTCACCGAGAGCGAGAGCAGGTCGCCGGTGACGTTGCTGCTCACCTTCACCGTCTCCCGGGCCTGCAGGTGTCCGGCGGCGGTGACGATCCGGGTCACCGTGCCCTTCTTCGCCACCGAGGTGGTCACCTCCACCGGCGGAGGCGGCTTGGGCCGGAGTCCCTGCACGGTGGCCACTCCCACCAGCGCAATCAGCACTCCGGCGATGATCCAGCGTCCCTTGGTCATTTATCCACCCTGTGCGCGGCGCAAGGCCGACTCGGCCTCGCGGCCGTCCACGAGAGAGCCCACCACGTTGAGCTGCGCCTGCGTGAGCTTCAGCTCCGCGTCGCGCACCTCCAGCTGCGTCCCCACTCCCACTTCCTGCCGCGTGCGGGCCAGGCGCAGGCCTTCTTTCGCCGTGTCCTCCGCCTGCTTGGCCACCCGGGCCTGCGCCCCCGCGGTGGAGAGCTGGGCCACGGCCTTCTCCACGTCGCTGGCCACGTTCCGGCGGGCGTTGGCCAGGTCGTTCTGGCTGATCATCGCCTGCAGCTCCGCCTTGCGCACGTTGGCGTCGGTGGCCAGCCCGCGGAAGAGGTTCCAGGAGAGGGTGAGGCCGATGGAGGCCTGGCTGTTCTTCAGCGGATCCTGGAAATACTGCGAGGCGTCGGTGGTGCCCCGGTTCCAGCCGGCGTTGGCGGAGAGCGCCGGCCAGTAGTCGCCCTTCGCGGCGGAGGTCAGCTTCTGGTTCGACTCCACCAGCAGGCTCGCCGCCTTGATGGCCGGCCGGTTCTCCAGGGCCCGCGAGACGGCGTCCTTGGGCGCGGGCGGCTGCGCAGGATCGGACATCAGCCGCTGGGGTTCCACCACGGTCAACGGCTCGGCCGGATCGACCCCGATCGCCAGGGCCAGGTCGGCGCGCGCCAGCTCCACGGCCCGCTCCTGGCCGAGCCGCGTCACCTCGTCGTTGTCCCGGTTGGCGCGGGCGGCATAGACGTCGGCCTGCGTGGCCCGGCCGCCCTCGAAGAGCCGCTGGGTGTAGTCGGCCTGGTCGCGGCTGCGCGCGGCCGCGTCGCCCAGCACCTGGAGGGTGCGCTGGGCGCGGACCAGCTCGTAGAACCGCTGCTCCACCAGGTAGGTGATCTGCAGCCGCTGCTCGTCGGTCTGGGCGACGTTGGACTGGTAAGCGCTGTCCTGAGCGGCCATGTTGTTCCACCAACGCCCGCCGTCGAAGATCAGCTGGGTGACGGTGAAGCGGCCGCCGTAGTTCCACTGGGCGACGGTCTCGTTCGTCACCGTCTGGCCGGTCTCCACCCCGCCCTGCAGCACCGGCCCGTTGGTGCGCACCCGGGCGAGAGAGGCGTTGAAGTCGACCTGGGGGAGGATGCTGGAGCGGGCCAGCACCTTGTCCTGCTCCGCCGAGAGCGTAAGCAGGATCTGCCGCTGCAGATCGGGGTTCCGCTCCAGCGAGAGCTTCACCGCGTCGTCGAGGGTGAGGGGCTGCGGCCCCTGCTGTTGCGGCTGCGGCGACGCTTGCTGCTGCGCCGGCGGCGCCGCCTGCTGCTGCGCTACCGTCGCGCTGGACAGCGCCACCGCCAATACGAATGCCCTGATCACTGCGCTCCTCCCATCGCCACGCTGACGATCAAGCGGAACCCCACCCAGGCGCAGAGCGTGCCGATGAGCGCGCGCCGGGTGGGAACGTCCCCCGCCGCGGCCACGCCGAACCCCATCATCACCGCCGCCCAGAGGGAAAAGAAGTCGAGCACGCCGGCCAGCTTCAGGGACGCGCCCGTCAAGGGATGCCCGAAGGAGGCGAGGAGCAGCGCCAGGTTCCTCGGCGCCAGCACCGCCGCTCCCGGCGGGAGCGCCTCCTGGCGCAAGGCGGTGATCCCGTCCAACAGATTCGCGATGGCCCCGGGCAAGAGCACCGCGGCCGCCACCGGGAAGACCGCCTTCCCCTTCACCTTGCCGCGCAAGAACCACGCCAGCACCACCACCGCCAGCGCGCCCAGCAGGAGGAAGAAGGGGGCCTCCAGCGTCCCGCCGGCGACGCGCATCACCTGGTAGAGCCGCTCGGCGTTGCGCGTCTCGTCCTCGATCTGCCGGTCGCTCATCGTGCTCAGCTGGCCCGCCTTGTCCAGCTTTTCCAGCGTCACCGCCCGCGCGTCCACGCGCGAAGCCTGGGCGAACGCCGCGAAGAGCGCGCAGGCCATGGCGATGAGCACCGCCAGGGCCGGCTTTCCGACCTTCGCCTGCCGCTCCATCCCGCTGTCGGGCAAGAGGAGCGCGCCCAGCGCGGGTGGAATGCCGCGGGCCTGCGGCAATTCGGCTTCGTTCGACACGATCACGCAGACCTCCGCGGTTGCGGCCAAGTACGCGGCCCGCAGACCGCTATTTCGCCCAGGGGGGATGTGACTTCAGGGCTGGCCGGAGGTACGATGGCTCGGCATGCGCCGGCTGCTTCCCCCCCGCCAGACCATCTGGCTGCTCGTCGCCGGGCTTCTTTGCCTGATGGCAGCCGGCGTTGCAAGCATGTGGAAGTTCGGCCCTCCGCGCGGACACATCTACGCGGACCGGCAGCCCTAGACAAAGAAAATCCCGTTGAATTTCTGGGGTAGCGCCCAGCCGCCTGGCTAGCCGGACTGACGCGATGCGTCTTCGGCCACCGTGCCGGCAAGCTGCCGGAGGATGGTCTGCAGCACCGGCGCCCCCGGAAGCTCCGAGACCGCCTCCTCCAGGCGCCGGGCCACGCCGCGCGCCGCCTTGGTCCGGTCGACCCTGATCCCGCCCCGCTCCAGCTCGTCGAGCAGCGGCCGCGCCGCCAGCAGGGCCCGGGTGCCGGTGGTCACCAGCCGGGTGCGCACCTTCCACAGCCTCGCGCCCGAGAGATCGCCCATCGCCGAGGCGGCCAGCCGGCGTGCCTCCGCGCTGCGCTGCCCTTCGTGCTCGCGCAGGGAGCGGAGGAGAAGCTGCAGCGGCGGATAGCTGAGCGTGCGGCCGAGGATCTCCTCGATCTCCGGCATCACGCACTCGCGCACCAGCAGATCGGTGGCCGCCTCCAGCTCGTCGGCCTGGCGGGAGAAGAGCTGGGGGAGTTGGAAGAGCGAGTCGGGAGGCTTTCGCTGGGCGGGGGCGGGGAACCTCTCCCGGAAGGAGATGAAGAGGTCCATCCAGGCCAGGGCCCGGTCCGCGCGCAGGCGGAAGTGCTCCACGGCGCCGCGGGGCTGGCGGAGGAAGCCGTCGGGATCGAGCACCGCCTGCTCGCTGCAGAGGATGGTGGGAGCCGGCAGAAGAGTGGTGGCGGCATGCTCGGCGTGGACCAGGAAGGCCAGCGCGGAGCCGGTCGCCTCCTTGGCTTCCGCACCGGTTTCCAGGGCCCAGCGGGCCAAGGCTTCCGAAGGGACGCGGATGCTGATGATGTCGTCCTGGAGCCTGCGCATCCGTGGATCGTACCCGGGCGCAAAACGTTGGCAAGTGGATAACCCGTTACGCACCGGGGACTTTGCGCGGCGGGGGCCCCGGCGTGCTAGCTTTCCCCACATGCTGTTGTCGCGCGAGGAGATGACGTTCGACTTCGCTGGCGCCCGTCTCCAGCCCGAGCGCGACCGCAAGCTGCTCGCCTGGGTGACGAACCAGTTCCTCTACGGCGAGGTGAGCGGCATCCAGTGCGGCCACTGGCTGTACGACGCCCCGGACCTGGAGGCTGCGCGCTTCTTCTCCCGCCAGGCGATGGAGGAGTTCCAGCACGTCGACAACTTCCTCAAGATCCTCGAGCTGCTGGGGGAGAAGCCCGCCCCGGCCCACCGGCTGGTGCGCTTCCTCAGCACCGGGATGATGCCCCAGGGCTTCGAGGAGCACGTCTGCCTGGAGATGGCCCTGGGCGAGGGCTTCGTGCTCATGGCCCTCTACGGGATCATCGACACCCTCCAGGACGACGACATCCGCGCCATCCTCGCCAGGGCGGTGAAGCAGGAGGAGCGCCACGTCGAGTTCGGCGAGCAGCGCACGGCCCAGGCGATCCGCGAGCGGCCGGCGATGCGCCGCCGCCTCCTCGGCCTCTCCCTGGTCTCCATGTGGGCGGTGCGGCGCCTGGCGGGCTTCATGCGCGCCCGCCTCCCGCAGCACGAGGTGCTCTCGCAGCTTCCCCGGTTCCTCCAGTTCTCTCTCTCCTGCGCGGAGAAGCGGCTCCTGCGGATGGGGGTGCTCACCCGGCCTCTGCAGGACATGGGGGCCGCGGAGAAGGCGCTGGCAGTCGTCGAGGCCTGCGGCGCGGCGGCCCTCCGCGCCCCGCTGCGCTTCTTGCCGCGCAAGCGGCTGACGGAAACGTACCTGCAGGATCCCACGGTGAAGAACGCGGCCGCCGCCGCCGGCGAGCGCCGCATCCGCCTCGTCCGCTAACCGATCGCCCGCAGCACGGTGCGCCGCACCAGCACCGGCAGCACCTCCCTGCGCCACTCCGGATCGACGCCGATGTTGGTGAGCGGCTTGCACTGCTTGCGCGCGCGCCGGCCCAGCTCCTCGGCGAAGAGGACGTCCGCGGGGCGGCCGTGGAGATCGTCCAGACCCTTGATCAGCGCCGGCCGCGCGGCCAGCGCGCTCACCGCCAGTGAGACGCTCTTCACCGCGCTCCCGTCGATCTCCAGCGCCACCGCCAGGTTCAGGGCGGGAAAGTCGATGGCCGCCCGGGTGCGCAGCTTGGCGAAGGCCTGCCGCTTGCGCGCCGCGGCCGCCGGAACGCGCACTTCGGTCAACAGCTCGTCCGGCTGCAGCACCGTGTTGTGGATCCCGTCCGCCAGGTAGAACTCCCGCAGCGGCAAGATCCGCTCCCCGCGGGGCGAGACGGCGCGCACCGAGGCGTCCAGCGCGAGCAGGACCGGCGCGGTATCGTTGGAGGCGGCAGCCACGCAGCGCTGCCCTCCCGCCACCACGTGGCAGACCGTGCCGTCCTTCTTCAGGCAGAAGCCCAGGGCGTTGCGCCAGAAGTAGCTCTGGTTGACGTAGACGCAGCGGGTGTCCAGGCAGAGGTTGCCGCCCAGGGTCCCCATCCGCCGCAGCTGCGGTCCGGCGATCTGGGCGCAGGCGTCGGCCAGCGCCGGCAGCCGCGCCTGCAAGAGGGCGCTGCCCGCCAGCTCGTCGATGCTGCAGAGCGCGCCCAGGCGCAGCTCGCCCGAGGGCTCCTCCCGCACATAGCGAAGCTCGCGCGAGAGCCCGCGCAGCGCCACCAGCCGGGTGGTGTCGTACATGCCGTACTTGAGGTTGGGGACGATGTCCGTCCCGCCCGCCAACAGGCGCGCGCCGGGGTTGGCGCGCAGCGCCTCCACCGCCTCGGCCACCGAGGAGGGGCGCAGCACCGTCAGATCGGGCAAGGTCATCATGAGGCCGCGCGCTCCTTGACCGAAGCGTCCCGCTCGCGCAGCAGCTTGAGGATCCGCTGCGGGTAGAAGGGAAGCTCGCGGATGCGGATGCCGCAGGCGTCGTGGATGGCGTTGGCGATGGCCGGGATGGCCGGGTGCAGGGGGCCTTCCCCGGCCTCCTTGGCGCCGTAGGGCCCGCCCGGATCGTTGCTCTCCACGATGTACGACTCGAGGTCGGGCGTATCCAGGGAGGTGGGGATGCGGTAGTCGAGCAGCGAGGGGCCGAAGAGCAGGCCCTTCTGGTCGTAGACCATCTCCTCCATCTGCGCTTCCGCCGCCCCCATGTAGACGCTCCCCTCGATCTGCCCTTCCACCAGGGTGGGGTTGAGCGCCTTGCCGCAGTCGTGCGCCGCCCAGATCCGCTCCACCTTCCAGATGCCGGTCTCCTCGTCGACCGAGACCTCGGCCACGTGGGCGGTGAAGGAGTAGGCGGGAGAGGCGCCGATGGTCCCGCCCCGGTAGTCGCCGCCCAGCTTCTGCGTGCGGTAGCCGCCGGTCGCCGCCAGGGGCGCGCCCTCCGCCGCCTCCGCGCGCTGGCAGGACTCGGCGAAGGTATTCCCTCCCGCGGCCCGCAGCTTGCCCGCCAGCTTCTGGCAGGCCTCCCGCGCCGCCAGCCCCACCATGAAGGTGACGCGGCTGGAGTACGCGCCCAGGTCCACCGGCGTCAGCTCGGTGTCCGCCGCCACCACCGTCACCTCGCGGGCGTCGCAGTGCAGCTCCTCCGCGGCGATCTGGCAGAGCAGCGTGTTCACCCCCTGCCCGATGTCCGAGGCGCCGCTGTAGATCACCACCCGCCCCGAGCGGTCGAGCTTCACCAGCACCCCGCTCTGCGGCATCTGGTTGGGATAGACGGGATAGGCGGTGCCGCTGATGTACATCGATCCCGCCACGCCCAGCCCCCGCCCCCGCCCCAGCTTGCCGTGCCGCTCCTTCCAGCTCGAGGCCTGCTCCACCAGCTCCAGGCACTTGAGGAAGCCGTTGGAGGTGATCCTCTGCCCGTTCACCGTCTCCACGAACTCGCCGATGAAGTTGCGCCGGCGCACTTCCACCGGGTCGAGGCCGAGCTTCTCCGCCGCCTCGTCCAGCGCCACCTCGAAGGCGAAGCGCGGCTGCACCGAGCCGTGCCCGCGCTTCGGGCCGCAAGGCGGCTTGTTGGTGTACATGCGGTAGCTGTCGAAGCGGTAGGTGCCGAATCGGTACGGCCCGGTGAGGAGCTGCCCCGCGTAGTAGGCGGTGACCAGCCCGAAGCTGGCGTAGGCGCCCCCGTCGATGAGGATCTTGTTGTCTACCGCGGAGATCCGCCCGTCGCCATCCAGGGCGAGGGTGACGTCCATCTTCATCGGGTGGCGGCCGCGGTGCGCGTAGAAGACCTCCTCGCGGGTGTAGAGGATCTTCACCGGCCGGCCTGTCTTCATCGCCAGCTTCGCCACGCAGAACTCGAGGGCGAAGGGGTCGCTCTTTCCCCCGAAGGCCCCGCCCAACAGGGGCTGGATCACCCGCACCTTGCTCTGCGGGAGCCCGAGCACCCGGGAGAGCTCGCGCTGCAGGTAGTGGGGGATCTGCGTCGAGCTCCAGACCGTGAGGTTGCCGTCCGCGTCCATCCGGCCCACCGCGCAGTGCGGCTCGATGGGCACGTGGGTGGAGCCCGCGTACCGGTACGTCTGCCGGGACACCGCCGCCGCCTCCGCCACCGCGGCGTCCACGTCGCCGAACTGGAGGTTGACGTGCTTGGTGATGTTCCCCACCTTGGCCTTCTCGTTGACCTTGATCTCCGGGTGCGCCAGGGCGTCCTCGGGGGAGAGCACCGCGGGGAGCAGCTCGTAGTCGACGCGGATGAGCCGCAGGGCATCCTCCGCCGTCCGCTCGTCCACCGCCGCCACGCAGGCCACGGCGTCGCCCACGTGGCGCACCTTCTCCACCGCCAGGGCGGTCTCGTCGTGCGTCCAGGGGATCACCCCGTACTTCGCGGGCAGCTCGGCGCCCACCAGCGTGGCCACCACGCCGGGGAGCGCCTCGGCGGCGCTGACGTCGATCGAGCGGAGGCGCGCGTGCGCGTGCGGAGAACGGAGGATCTTGGCGTGCAGCATCCGCGGCAGGGCGATGTCGTCGGCATACACGCCGGAGCCGTCCGCCTTGGCCACGCCGTCCGACTTGGGAAACCGTTCTCCCACCGTCACGGCACGATCTCCTTCACCGCCTGCGCCTTGGAGTCGCTGGGCGCCGCCCGCTCCGACTGGACCGGGGCTCGCTGCGCGGGAGCGCGCAGGCCCGCGGCCACCTGCACCGCCTCGTAGATCTTGGTGTAGCCGGTGCAGCGGCAAAGGTTGCCGCTCAGAGCCTCCTGGATCTGGGGGAGCGTGGGCGCGGGGTTCTTGTCCAGCAACGCGCGGGCGGAGAGCATCATCCCGGGCTGGCAGAAGCCGCACTGCAGCGCACCGCAGTCGGCGAACGCGCGCTGGACCGGGTCGAGCCCCTGGGGGCCGGCCAGCCCCTCGATGGTGGTGATCTCCAGGTCCTGCGCGTCGTGCGCCAGGGTGATGCAGGAGAGGATCGCTTCCCCGCGTCCGGTAGCGCCGCGCGGCTTCGCCAGCACGGTGCAGGCGCCGCAGTCGCCCTTGTCGCAGCCCTGCTTCGAACCGGTGAGCCCCAGCTCGTACCGCAGGGCCTCGAGCAAGGTGCGCTGCGCCGGCACGGCCAGCGCATGCTCCTCGCCGTTGACGAACAAGTGGATCAACCCCGCAGGGCGCACGCGCGGGATTTAAGCCAGAACCGCCGCCAACTCAATCGCTTCCGCCGGGCGCCTGCCCGCGCGTCCGTGCCTTGCGAGGATCCGGGGCCCGCACGACGTTCTCCCGGAGGAGGTCACATGCCGGAAGACAAGGGCCTGAACCGCGGCGGCACGAAGGGGCAGGAAGGCGTTCTGGACATCCCCCAGGAGATCCCGGGTCCGGGCGATCGCCCCCGCGGCAGCGTGAAAGACCGCCTGGACTGACGAGAACCCTGACTGGCTGGACATCACCGGCACGATCACCCTGAGAACGGCGGATGACGGCGGCCCCGAGGTGAACGTTCTCGCCTCGGTTTCCCGGATGCTTCAGGACGGCGGCTCCGAGCCCATCCTCGATGCCGGAGTGGCGTTGAATGGAGAGCCGCTCGGAGAAGGCGATCTGGAGGATCGCGGCCCCAATCTACCTCTGCAGGCCAGTTGGACACGGCCCGTTTTCGCGGGCGTGGGATTCGGGCTGCCGCAGAGGCTCTCGGTGATCGGAGCGAACGCCCAGGCGCTCTTCGCCTGCCCGGTCGAAGTGCGGTTCACCTCGCCCGACGATGGCGCCTCGCTGGCTCGTGGGGTCCCCATCGATTTCCAGTGGACCCCAGGCGGGTCGAAGGACTATTCGCAGGTGCTCACCATTGAATTTCTCTCGAAGGACTTCAGCTACTTCCGGGCCGGACTCGCCTTGCTGGACCCCGGGCTCACGGCTTACTCCTTCCAGGTTCCTCCGGACCTTCCAGCCCAGGACCTGGACGGATACTTCGACCTGTTCGTTCCCGGCGATGCCGATCCCGACACCCCCTCCGGCTGCCAGGTGGACGTGAGAAGGCGCCTTCACTTCCCCTTCGCCCGGGCCCGGTAGGCCGCCACCTTCGCGCGGTTCCCGCAAAGCTCCATGCTGCACCATCGCCGGCGCTCGCTGCGGGAGCGGGAGAGGAGGAGGGCGCCGCAGTCCTCGCGGGCGCAGCGGCCCAGGCGCTCCGGTTCGCGCGAGAGGCGCTCCATGGCGTCGGCGGCGATGCGCCCGAGCGCCAGCGTCACCGGCGCCTCCGTCACCCAGCGGACCTTGAGGAGGGGATCGATCCGGGGCGCCCCCAGCCGCAGCCCGCCGGCCGCCCGATTCACGATGGCCAGCGCTCCCGCGTCGATCCGCCGGCCGTCGATCGCGTCCGAGAAGACCCGGAAGATGGCCTCCCGCAACGAGCGCGCGGCTGCCAGGTCGGCGTCGCCCGGGCGCGCGTCCTCGAGAAGGCCGGCCTCCGAAAGCCAGCGCCGGAGCGCCTCCGCGTCCGGGAGGCGCTCCTCCGGCGCGGCGGAGGCGCGGGCCCCCACCGTGCCGGCGAAGTCGAGCGCCAGCGAGCCGCGATGGAAGGAGAAGCTCACGCCGCAGCCGGCCGCGACTGGACGTAGCGGCGTTCCTGGGTGAGCCCGCCGTAGCCATAGGCGTCCCCGCGCACGTCGTCGACGTGGACGTAGGACTCCGGATCGACGCCGCCCAGGAGCCGGTCGAGGACCTCGAACGCCACTGCCACGAAGCGGGCCTTCTCGTCCTTGTTGTTGGTCCCGTCGGAGATTCGCACGTCGAGGAAGAAAGCGGCCTTGCCGATCTCCTCCGCCGATCGGCCGGCGATGAACCAGTGCTTGGGGGGAACGAATTCCACCGCCACGGCGGTGACCTTCGGGTCCTTCTTCAGGATCCCGGCCACCTTGTCCGTGATCAGGCGGGCCGCCTCGCGGGCGAGGCGGGCGTCGGGCTGGGAAGCGATCTGCAGGGTGATCATCGGCATGGGTCTCTCCTTACTCTCCGGCGCCCGGCAGGGGCGATCCGGGTGACACCACTGTAACCGGTTACTAGGTGTCGCGCAACTCCCAGGGGCGACGCCGCCCTACATCCGCGATCCGATTGCTTTGTTAGGTTGGCCGGCGGCACGAGACTGTATGGGGAATGACGTTCGACGACGTCCTCCGGGAGCAGGGACCCGCCCTCTGGCGCGTGATCGCCAGCTACGCCCCGCCGGGGGCCGAGCGGGACGATCTCGCCCAGGACGTGCTGGTCGCCGTCTGGCGCGGGCTGCGCGGCTTTCGCGGGGAGAGCTCTGCGCGCACGTTCGTGCTCCGCATCGCACACAACCGCGGCCTTTCGCGCGCCTGGCGCCGCAAGAAGCATCCGCCGCTGGAGGCCGAGCCGGCCGACGTGCCGGATCCCAGGCCCGGAGCGGATGAACGCGTGGCCACCCGCCAGCGCGCCGAGCAGTTCCTCCGCCACCTGCGCACCCTGCCGCTCGGCCAGCGGGAGGTCCTCTCCCTGGCGCTGGAAGGGCTTCCGCACGCGGAGATCGCCGCCATCGCCGGCATCACCGTGGAGAACGTCGCGGTCCGCCTGGGGCGCGCCCGCGAAGCCTTGCGCCGCTCCATCGAAAAGGAGGAAGCCGCGTGACCGACACCGAATGGGATTCCTGGCAAGCGAGCTGGAAGGGGGCCACCGGCCCGCTGCCCGACGTGCGCGCGCGGGCCCACAAGGAGGTGCGCGGCCACCGGCTGGCCAACGCCGCCTTCGTCCTCCTCGTGGCCATGGGCCTCGCCGGCTCCTGTCCGGCCTTCGCCGACGCCTCGCCGGCGGTGCACCGGATCGGATGGATGATCCTCGCCTTCTGCGCCGCGATGTCGATCGGCTACTTCTCCATCCAGCGGGGCATCGAACCGCGCAAGGCGGGCAACCCCAGGGAGGCGCTCGCCTTTCTGGAGCGCCGCCTGCGGGTCGAGCGTCGCACGGCGCAGCTGATCCGCTGGGTCTACGCCGGCCTGTGCCTCGCCTTCCTCTTCCTCTTTCCCTCGGTGGTGGCGAAGCACGAGGCGCCCTGGCTGGAGATGGCCATCTCCTACCCGTTCATGCTCCTCACCTTCGCCCTCACCTTCTCCGCGCCCTGGTGGGTGGCGCGCCGGAACCGGCGGCACCAGGAGGAGATCGATCGATGGCGCCGCTGGATGGACGACCAGCAGCTCTGAGCCTGGCCGGGGAATTTGTTTGTGTACAAACAATCTACTTTGACTACAAACTTTCTGTGGTATTCTGCTGCTACAGCAGAGGAGCGCCATGGCAGAGAACCTTCCCCAGGCGGAGGCAGCAGCCAGCCCTGAGGGGCGGGAGCCCTCCGACGAACGGGGTGCCCGCGCCCAGCCCCCCGAGGAGATCGTCCCGCTCCACCAGGGCCGGCCGTCCCGGGCCGCGGGCGGGATCGCGGCGGCGGCCGACGCCCTGCGGCACGCGCTGGGAGAGGCGGGGGTCGTGCGCGGAGCGCGCCTGCTCCTCCGGCTCAACCAGTTCGACGGCTACGATTGCCCCGGCTGCGCCTGGCCCGACCCCGACCAGCACCGCGGCACCTTCGAGTTCTGCGAGAACGGCGCCAAGGCCATCGCCGAGGAAGGAACGAAGGAGCGCATCGGGCCGGAGTTCTTCGCCCGCCACAGCGTCGCCGGGCTCTCGGAGCAGGGCGACCTCTGGCTGGGCAAGCAGGGCCGCCTCACCCATCCCCTGGTGCTGCGGCCGGGAGCCACGCACTACCAGCCGCTGGGCTGGGACGAGGCCTTCGCGCAGGTGGCCCGCGAGCTGCAGGGTCTCTCCAGCCCCGACCAGGCGGTCTTCTACACCAGCGGCCGCACCAGCAACGAGGCGGCCTTCCTCTACCAGCTCTTCGTCCGCGAGTACGGGACCAACAACCTGCCCGACTGCTCGAACATGTGCCACGAGTCGAGCGGCAGCGGCCTCTCCGAGACCGTCGGCATCGGCAAGGGCACCGTGCGCCTCGACGACTTCGAAAAGGCGCAGGTGATCGTGGTGGTGGGGCAGAACCCGGGCACCAACCACCCGCGGATGCTCACCGCGCTGCAGGACGCCAAGCGGCGCGGGGCCGTCATCATCGCCGTCAATCCCCTCCCCGAGGCCGGGCTGATCCGCTTCAAGCACCCGCAGGAGCTGAAGGGCCTCCTCGGATCCGGCACCCCGCTCGCCGATCTCTTCCTCCAGGTGCGGATCGATGGCGACGTGCCCCTCTTCCAGGGGCTGGGCAAGGCGCTGGTGGAGAACGGCGCCGTCGATCATCCCTTCGTGCGGGAGAGGACCGAGAGCTTTCTCGCCTACAGGGAGAACCTGGCGAAGTTGGAGTGGGCCGACCTGGTGCGGGGCAGCGGGATCGAGGAAGCGCGCATCCGCGAAGCCGCGCGGCTTCTGGGCGGGAGCGAGCGGATCATCGTCTGCTGGGCGATGGGCATCACCCAGCACGAGAACGCGGTCGACAACGTGCGGGAGATCGTCAACGTGCTGCTCCTGCGCGGGTCCATCGGCAAGCCCGGCGCCGGGGCCTGCCCGGTGCGCGGCCACTCCAACGTCCAGGGCGACCGCACCATGGGGATCTGGGAGAGGCCCGAGCGCGCCTTCCTGGAGGCGCTGGAGAAGGCCACCGGCATCGCCGCCCCGCGCAAGCACGGCTTCGACACCGTGGAGTCCATCCACGCCCTGCACGACGGGCGGGCCCGGGTCCTCTTCGCCCTGGGCGGGAACTTCCTCTCCGCCACTCCAGACACTGAATATACCGCGGCGGCCTTGCGCAAGGCGCGCCTCACCGCCCACGTCTCCACCAAGCTGAACCGGGCCCACCTCGTCACCGGGGCCACCGCCCTCATCCTCCCCTGCCTGGGGCGCACCGAGGAGGACGGCGGCCGGTTCGTCACCACCGAGAACTCCATGGGGGTGGTGCAGATGTCCCGCGGGCGCATGAAGCCCGCCGGCGAGCACCTCCTCTCCGAGCCGGAGATCGTGGCCCGGCTGGCCCAGGCCACGCTGGGAGCGCGCACCAAGGTGCGCTGGAACTGGCTGGCACAGGACTACGACCGCATCCGCGACCTCATCGCCCAGGTGGTCCCCGGCACGCAGGACTACAACCGCCGGGTGCGCGAGCCCGGGGGCTTCTACCTGCCCAACGGCCCGCGCGAGGGGAAGTTCACCACCGCCACGGGCAAGGCGAAGTTCACCGTCCATCCCCTGCCCCGCCACGACCTGCGCGAGGGCGAATTCCTCATGATGACGGTGCGCAGCCACGACCAGTACAACACCACCCTCTACGGCCTCGAGGACCGCTACCGCGGCCTCTCCGGCGATCGCCGGGTGGTGCTGCTCAACCGTGAGGACATCGCCGCGCTCGGGCTCCACGAGGGCGACATCGTCGATCTCACCAGCCACTTCCAGGGCGAGAAGCGCACCGCCCGGCGCTTCCGGGTGGTGGGCTACGACATCCCCCGCGGCTGCGCCTGCACCTATTTCCCGGAAGCGAACGCCCTCGTGCCCGCGCGCCAGGTGGCCCGGATCAGCAACACCCCTGCCTCGAAGTCCGTCGTCATCACCCTCACCGCGGAGCCCCGCCCATGAGCTTCCTCGATCGCGAGCACACCGTCGCCGGGCCGACGTACAGCCGCTGGCTGGTCCCCCCGCGGCGCTGGCCATCCACCTCTGCATCGGACAGGTCTACGGCTTCTCCGTCTTCAACCTGCCGCTGACCAGGATCATCGGCGTCCCCCTGCTCTGGGGCGCGTCAGAGACGGTAGCGCGAGGATTCGGGCGCTCCCGGCGAAGTCCTCGACCGGCGTCGTCCACCACGTTTTCGCTGCGGAGTCCTCGGGCACGATTCACCTCGTCCACCGCGCCCGTTGCAATCCCGCTGCCGCTGGCCGCGAAACCGGCGCCCAGAGTGAAAACGGGCAGGACCGGGGTCCCGATGCGCGACGTTTTCGTCGGAGAGACCCCGCGAATCTGACGATTTGGCAGGATCGTCGCCTCCCGCGAGCACACCCTCGACCAGGAGGCGCCGCACGACCTTCCCCGGCGCGAAGCCTACAGGTTCACGTCGTTGTAGTCGTTCGCCGGCTCGCCCGAAGGATCGTTGGCGTCGGCGGAGCAATTGCTGCCCGAGAGGTTGCGCGAGTCGCTGGAGATCGACCAGGCGTCGATCTCCGGGTCGGCGTCGATCTGTCCGGCGGCGGCCGCCACGAACGAGGGCGGCGTGGTCACGATGCCCACCGTGCCGGACCCGGTGCACTGGTTGACCGGGGCGGTCTGGTTCATGCTGTTGGCGGTGCCGTACTTGAAGATGTCGACCAGTACGCCGGTGTACGTGGTGGCCTGGGTGATGGTCGAGCCGGTGCGGGCCTCGGTGGCGCCGCCGGGAGCGAGGAAGTAGGCGTACCGGTTGTTGCGCTCCGGCTCGAAGCCCACCTCGCCGATCAGGGTGGAGAAGCGGTCCTTCTCCTGGAAGAAGGCCTTCTCGGCGGTGAACACGGCCTTGAGGTTGGCCTTCGCCTCGCTCTGCTTCGACCGCGCCTGGAACTTGAAGAAGTTCGGGACGGCGATGGCCGCGAGGATGCCGATGATCGCCACCACGATCATCAG
>DATKAG010000321.1:0-3072 GCA_035498355.1 Myxococcales bacterium
TGAACTACCTGGGCGTCCGCGCCGGCACCCGGCTGAGCAACGTCTTCACGGTGGCGAAACTGTTGCCCCTGGCGGCCGTGGCCATCGCCGGCGCCCTGTTCGTCTGGGCGGGCCACGGGGCGCCGCTCGTCGCCGCCGCGGTTTCCCCGGGTCCGAGGACCTGGCTCAAGGCCATGCTGCTGCTCATCTTCGCCTACGGCGGATTCGAGTCGCCCCTGATCGCCATGGCGGAAGCGAGGAGCCCGCGCCGCGACGCCGCCTTCTCCCTCTTCGCCGCGCTCATCACCTGCGCCGTGCTCTACACCTCGATCCAGTGGGTGGCGCTGCGCGTCCTGCCCGATCCGGCGCACAGCGATCGCCCCCTGGCCGACGTGGCCCGCGTGCTGCTGGGCGGGCCGGGGGCGGCGGCGATCGCAGTCGGCGCGCTGGTCTCCACCTACGGCTACCTGGGCGCCAACATGCTGGCGGTCCCCCGGGTGACGTTCGCTTTGGCGGAGCAGGGCGACTTTCCCGCCTTCTTCGCCGCCGTCCACCCCCGGTACCGCACGCCCCACCTCTCCATCGTGGCCTTCGCCGGGCTCTCCTGGGCCTTCGCCCTCTTCGGGAGCTTCACCTGGAACGTCACCCTCTCCGCCATGGCCCGCCTCGGCTGCTACGCCATCGGCTGCGCCGCGCTTCCCGTCCTGCGCAGGAAGCAGCCGGGAGCGGCGGGATTCCTCCTCCCCGGCGGGCCCTTCTTCGCCGCGCTGGCGGTCGCCATCTGCATCGCGTTCGCCTTCGCCGTGGACCTGGGCGGCTCGGTGATCCTGATGGCCACGGCGGCGGCGGCGCTGCTGAACTGGCTCCTGGTGCGCGGCCGGAGCGGGGCGCTGGAAGTGGTATAGCCGCTCCGTGGCGGCGGTGATCCCGGCAGGCGACGACAAAACCTCGGGCAGCGCGCGGTCGATCGCGGAGGCGGTGCGGCGGCGGCAGGCCAGCGCCGAGGAAATGGCCCTGGCGCACCTGGCCCGGATCGAGCGGCTGGACGGCGCGCTCGGCGCCTTCCAGGTGGTGGATCGCGAGCGGGTCCTGGCGGACGCGCGCGCGGTGGACGCGGACGCCTCGCGCCGGCAGGGGCCGCTGGCGGGCGTCCCGGTGGCGGTGAAGGACAACGTCGACGTCGAGGGACTGCCCACCCGGTACGGCTCCTCGGCCACGCTCCGCGACCCTGCCGGGGCGGACGACGAGTTGGTGCGGCGGCTGCGCGCGGCCGGGTGCGTCGTCCTGGGCAAGACGCGGATGCCCGAGCTGGCCATCTGGCCGTTCACCGAGTCGGCGGCTTCCGGGGTGACGCGCAACCCCTGGTCCCCGGAGCGCACCGCCGGCGGCTCGAGCGGCGGAAGCGCGGTTGCGGTCGCCGCGCGGATGGCGGCCTTGGCCCTGGGGTCCGACGGCGGCGGCTCCATCCGCATCCCCGCCGCCTGCTGCGGCGTCTTCGGGTTCAAGCCGGCGCCGGGCTCTTTCTCGCTGCCGCGCGGAGCGGAGAGCCACTGGCTCGGACTCTCCGCCTTCGGCCCCCTGGCGCGGACGGTGGAGGACGCCGCCCTGATGCTCGACATCCTCGCCGGCCACCCGCCGCGGCCGCCGCCCTCGTCGCCCGGGCCGCTGCGGATCGCCGTGTCGACGAAGCCCACCGTGCCCGGGGCCCGCATCGACCGGGAGGTGGCCGCGTCGGTGGAGGAGGTCGCGCGGCTCCTGCGGGAGGCCGGCCACTCGCTCTCGCAGGCCGACCCGCCATACCCGGCGGACGGCGGAATCCGCTTCAGCCGGCGCTGGCTCCCGGGCATCGCCGGGGACGCCGAGGGGCTGGATCCCGCGAAGCTCGAGCCGCGCACGCGCAAGATGGCCCGCGCCGGCCGGCTGATCCGCCACCTGGGCCTGGCCGCGCCGGTCTCGAGCGACCCGCTGGGAGCGCGGATGCGGGCCTGGTTCGCCGATCGCGATCTCCTGGTGATGCCGGCGCTGGCCACCGCGCCCGTGCCGCACCAGAGATGGAGCAAGGGCTGGATGAGAACCACGCTGGGGGTGGCGAGCTGGATCCAGACCGCGATCTGGAACCTGGCCGGGTTCCCCGCGGCAGCTCTCCCGGTCGCGCTCTCCAGGGAGCGCCTCCCCCTCGCCGTGCAGCTGGTGGCGCCTCCGGGCTCGGAGGAGAAGATCCTCGCCGTCGCCCGGCAGCTCAGCGAGCTGGTGAAGTTTCCGGCGTGGACGCCGCCCTGGACGAGCGGTGCGCCGACCAGGTCTGGAACCTGCGCTCGCAGCGCTGCTTCCACGGAGCCCTGCGCCAGGCGTTGACCGCAAGGGCCAGGTCTTCGCCGACCGCTACCACGCGCACCTGCTCCGCTCGCCGCGCGAGGCGGCGAACGCGGTCCGCTACCTGCTGGACCACTGGCGCATGCACGCCCTGAGGGACGGCCGCCCCGCTCCCATGGGGATCGACCCGTACTGCTCCACCGCCTGGGCAGGCGACTCGCCGCCGCTGGTCGCCGAGCCGTGGTGGTGGATGCTGCGGGTGGGGTGAGACGGTACGGTGAGCTCGCGGCTGCTGCCTGAGATGACGTGCCTGCATTTGCGCCCAGCCAACCCGCTTCCACCCCCACGATGGCCGGCCCACCAGACTGGAATGGGCGGACAAGCGAGCCGAACGGACAGGCACACCTGCCACAGGCCTCCCGCGCCCCCGCAATGGCCTGTCGGGTGTACAAGCCTCCTGCGGGCATCAGCTTTCCACCCGCCGAGGAGCGTTCGATGGCCGAGAGCGTCTACAAGATCATCGAGCTGGTCGGGACCAGCACCGAATCCTGGGAGAAGGCGGCCACCGCCGCCGTCAAGCAGGCGTCGAAGTCGCTGCGCGACATGCGCGTCGCCGAGATCAAGGAGCTCGACCTGGTGATCGAGGAGGGGAAGGTCACCGCCTACCGGGCCAAGGTGAAGGTCTCCTTCAAGTACTCGGGCGGAGACTGAGCGGCGGTTGGCCCCTGCGCTGGAACCATCGCTGCCCCGGCCGGGGGAGGCGCTGCCCGACGACGCGGT
>DATKAG010000322.1:0-2032 GCA_035498355.1 Myxococcales bacterium
AGGACGCCAGGCGCATCGAGCCGGGCCCCGCGTGGCATGGAGGTGAGGGTACGGCGAGCGGCGCGGGCCGTCAAGATACTTGAGTTTCTTAGCAACGTAGTATTATTCGAGAAAATACTAATAGCGGAAGACGGACCGCCAACCATTTCACCCTTTCTCCGAAAATGGCAGCTTGGAAAAAGGGCTTCTCTTCGGTAGAAACACGGCTGGGTGCAGCCAACACTCAGCCAACCTCTAACCGAAGGAGAAGCCCCATGCATACTATCCCCGACAACGCCACCCGCATCAAGTGCTTTCGCGAGGTGAAGGCCACGCTGCGGACCAGTCGCGAGCGCCTCGTCGTGGGCATCGACATCGCGAAGGCCGCGCACGTCGCCCAGGTGCGCCTCGCCCACACGCGCATCCTCGAGGCGAAGCTCCCGGTGCTCAACACCGCGGTCGCGTTCGCCGCCTTCTGGACGCGGCTGCAGACGCACGCGGCCGCGGCGGGCGTCCGGGAGATCGTCTGCGCGGTGGAGCCGACCGGCACCTACCACGAGGCGCTGGCCCGCTTTCTCGAGGCCCAGGGCGCCCACGTCGTCCTCGTCTCCAATCACGTGGCTCAGCTCAACCGGCGCACCCTCGACGGGACCTGGGGGAAGAGCGATCCGAAAGACGCCCACAACCTCTGCGACCTGCTGGAGCAGGGGAAGGCGCTCTTCTACTCCCTCCCCGGGGAGCCGCTCGCGGACTTGCGCCGCCTCGTGCGTCTCCTCCGGCGGGCGCGGGTGGAGCTGACCGCCTGCAAGGCGCGCTTCACCGTCACCCTCCTGCCGCAGTTCGGCCCGGTGGGCGACGGCCTCGCGCCCGCGGTGGCGGCGGCCGTGCCCGCGCCCCTGCGGGCGTTCCTGCCCCGGCCGGTCCGGGCCGGCGCGGGCGCCGCGGCGCCCGGGGCCGCCGTCTCGTCGGGCCTGGCCTTCGAGCTGACCGACCTCGCCGCGCGGGTGACGGCGGTGGCGGCCCGCATCGCGGCCGTGGAGACCGAGCTGCTCCGGGTGGCGGCCCCGCTCCCCGCCTTCGCGCTCCTCCAGACGATCCCGGGCATCGGGCCGACGGTGGGCGCGATCCTCCTGGCGGAGATCGGGGACATCCGGTGGTACACGAAGTTCAGCCAGCTCCGGAAGCTGGCGGGGCTGGACATCGTCTCGATCCAGACGGGCCAGTGGCGCGGCCGCGGCCGGATCTCGAAGGCGGGGCGGGCGCTCTTGCGGTGGGCGTTGTACCAGGCCGCGCTCGGCGCGTGTCACAATCCGGCCTGGCGCGCCCGGCGCGAGGCGCTCCTCGCCAAGCGGCAGGGCGATCGGCACGCGTTCTTCAAGGCGACGGTCGAATTGGGGGCGAAGCTCCTGCGCCTCGTGTGGGGGGTGTGGCGGAGCGGGCAGCCGTATGATCCGGCGCGGGGGCCGGCGGCCCCCCTCGCGCCAGCCCATAGGAAGACCAGGGTCGGGCGCCGATCGGCGCTTGTAGCGCCTCCTACGCGGTCGCCCCGGGGTCGCCGGCCGGCTGCCGCGGCCCCCGGACCCGTTTCCCCCCCCGCGCCAGCCCCGAGGCAGCCGCGGGGCAGGCGGCGCGCGGGGCGTGTCGCGGCGCCTACGCGGTCGCCGCAGGGCCGGCGCCCGTAGGGGAGCCCGAGCAGTAGGCTTGGTCCGCAGCGCGGGGGAGCGGTAGCGCGACTGGCAACGTGGCGGCGCCGTGCGGCGACCGCGAGGGGACACAGGCGCACCTCTCCTGCTTCTTCAGCCCGAACATGGCCGGTTGGGCCCGTCCGGCAGCGACGCGGCCGCATACGCCACTACGATGGGGCGGGGAAGCACATTCCGGAGGGGCTCTCCCCCGGGCTGCGGGCACTCACCACGAAAACCACACGGTCCGTGTGGAGGGGAGGGATTTACCTTGACACCCAAAAAACGGCCGGGTTCCCTTCTTTCCGCAGGCGAGCACGCGCCAGCCGCCGCCTGCGCTGAGGGCGGCCACCCGCTGGACGAAGTCGGCC
>DATKAG010000323.1:0-3439 GCA_035498355.1 Myxococcales bacterium
TATACCGGGGTCGACGGCATCCCGGTGGTCTCCTCGAACTACCTGATCAGCGCGAACTTCTTCCGCAGCCGGGACACCTTCCGCCAGGACATCATCGACCAGTCGCAGCTCATCCGGGCGCTGGTCTTCACCTCGCCCGCACCGCCGCCCACCGGCCACACCGTGTTCGATCACATGGTGGGGCAGGGGCTGATCATCGATCCCACCCCGGGCAAGGTGTACTTCGCCGGCCAGTCGCTGGGCTCCATCCAGGGAGTGCCCGACGTGGCGGCGAACCCGCGCATCTCCCGGGCGGTGTTCAACGTGGGGGGCGGGACGGTGGTCGACACCTTCACCACCTCGCCGGCGTTCGCCTCCACCGTCAACGCGCTCCTGGCGGGGCTGGGGGTGCAGCCGGGAACCGCCGCCTATCTGCAGTTCCTGGTGGTGGCCAAGACCATCCTCGATCCGGCCGACCCGGTGAACTTCGCCAGCCACCTGCAGGCCAGCACGCTGCCCAACCTCTTGCCGCCCCTGGGCGGCAACACCGACGGCAGCGTTCCCCAGGCCCCCAAGTCGATCCTCACCCAGGCCGCCTTCTGCGACCAGACGGTCCCCAACGCCTGGAACTACATCCTCGACTCCACCGCGGGCACGGGGCCCTTCCCGATCGACCCGACGTTCGGGACGCCGGGGACGTTCCAGCTCTTCTTCACCGGGACGCCCACGCCCACGGCGCTGGCCAGCTGCCCCACGCTTACCAGCACGTCGGCCAACGCCATCCCCCACGGCTTCTTCACCAACTGGACCACGGCCACCTCGCAGGCGCAGAGCGACGCCGCCTCCTTCCTCCTCGATCCGGCCAACAAGCCGCCCTCCCTCCGCACCTTCTAAAGGTCCCCGCCCATGCGCAAACTGATCGCAGCCTTGCTCCTCGCGCCCGCGGCGGCCCTCGCCGGCGGATACGCCATCCCCAACGAGAACGCGCGCGACCTGGCGCTCTCCCAGGCCAACGTCGCCGGCCAGGACGGGCCGGAGGCGGCGCACGGCAATCCCTCCGCGCTGGCCGGGCAGCAAGGGCTGGCGGTCTCCGCCAGCCTGGAGATGCTCTACAACACCACCACCTGGTCGGACCCCACCCTGGGCTCCTCCACCCTGCGGCCCAAGTCGAACTGGCCCCCCGAGCTGGCCATCGCCTACGGAAACAAGTTGTCCAACGGGATGGCCTACGGCGTGGGGCTGGCGTTCCTGGTCCCCGGCGGCGGCTCGCTGATCTGGCCCCAGTACTGGCAGGGCTCCGCGCGCATCCAGGAAGTCGACCAGCGGGTCTGGCTGACGGAGCTGGGCGCCGGCTTCCAGCCCCACCCCCTGGTGAAGCTGGGGGCGAGCCTGCTCTACTTCCGGGTGCAGGAGACGCTCTCGCAGCAGATCTACTTCGGCAGTCCCTCTTCCCTGGCCTCGCTGGGGATGGCGGGCGGGGCGTTCACCTACGGGCTGTCGGGCGAGTTCCGCGCCCCCAACGACATCCCGCTCACCCTGGCGGTGGCGTACCGGCACCAGGCGCCCATGACCCTGAACGGGCACGCCCACTTCGACTCCGTCCCCCCGCAATTCGCCCCGGTGCTGCAGGACCAGGCGGTGACCGAGGCCGTCACCGTGCCCAACGAGCTCTACATCGGGGCCGCGTACGACGTGGTCCCCAACGTCAAGGTGATGGGAAGCTGGAACCTGGAGCGCTGGGTGGTCTACAACTCGGACACCTTCGTGGGGGACAAGGGGCTCGTGATCTCGGTCCCCCGCAACTACAACAACGCCTGGGTCTACCGGCTGGGCGCCGAGTACACCAAGCCTTCCTTCCTTCCCAAGCTCACCCTGCGCGCCGGCATCCTGCGCAGCATCTCCGACCAGCCCACCGACACGCTCTCGCCCAGCCTGACCGACGGCAACAGCTGGGCCTTCTCGGTGGGCGCGGGCTACGAGTTCGTCCGCGGCCTGCGGGTGGACATCGGCTACCAGTTCGCCATCTTCGACACGGTGACCGCCACCGGCCCCGACGCCTTCCCCGGCTCCTACGACACGAAGGTCCACCTGGTTTCCGGAGGTGTCACCTACCGGGTCCCGGGACTTTAGTCCCCGCCTGGCGGGATCGCTGCGTGCTAGCGTCGGCGACGATGGAGCCGCTGGCCAGGTTGGGGCGCGCGCTGCGCGCGGCTGGATATTCGTTCATTACACCGACGCCTTTGACGCATCGGCGGGTGCTGGCCAGGGGCGGAGAGGCCAGGACGCTGCGCGACGTGTTCGGCTGGAGCCGGCCGTTCCGGCAAAGCGTCCTGCCACCCGCGATGCTCGGGCTGCTGGAGGAGGCCGGGGCGCTGGAGCGCACCGGGGAAGGACTGCGCAGCCGCGTGCGCTACTCCACCGTCGGCCCCTTGCTCCTCGCCCACTCGGCATTTCCCACCGATTCCCCGGACGCGGTGTTCCTCGGACCCGATACCTACCGGTTCGCCTCCTTTCTCGAAGCCCACGCCCCGAAGGGCATCGGATCCTTGGCGGATGTGGGGTGCGGCACCGGGGCCGGCGGGCTGCTGCTGGCCCCCCGCGCCGCCTCGGTCCAGCTCCTCGACATCAGCGAGGCCGCGCTCCGGTTCACCCGGGTGAACTGCGAGCTGAACGGCCTGACGGCCCGGGTCGCCGAAAGCGACATCCTCTCCGGCGCCGAGGGCCCCCTGGACCTGATCGTCGCCAACCCGCCCTACCTCTCCGACGACCTGGGCCGCACCTACCGCGACGGCGGGGGCGAGCTGGGTACCGGGCTCTCCGTACAGATCGTAAGCGAGTCGCTGGAGCGCCTGCGCCCTGGCGGCCGCCTGCTGCTCTACACCGCCACCCCCGTCCAGGACGGCGAGCACCTGATAGCGCCGCAGCTCGCTCCCCTGCTGCGGGGGCTCCGGCATCGCTATTTCGAGCTGGATCCGGACGTTTTCGGGGAGGAGCTGGAACGGCCGGCCTACTCCCGCATCGAGCGCATCGCGGTGGTGGGCCTCGATGCATATCGTGAGCCCGCATGACCCCGCACGAGCTGCACGTCCTGCTCGCCCGCTACGCGCGAGAACGCCTGGAGCCCTCCCTGCCCGGTGCTCCCTCGTCCGGCGGGGGGCCTTTGCGCGAGCTGGAGCGGCAATTCGTGGAGGAGGAGCGCGCGGCGGTGGCGGACCGGGGGGAGGAGGCGCCGCGCGACCCGGACGCCTTCGTGCGCTGGTTCGAGAACCTGCGCGAGACCGGTCCGGGGCAGGGCGATCCCCTCTTTCCCTGGCTGGCCCAGTCCGCCTCGCTCCCGCAGATGAAGTGGTTCCTCGCCCAGGAGGTGGCGGGGGAGGCTGGCTTCGACGACCTGGTGGCCCTCACCCAGGTGAAGATGCCGCTGCAGGCCAAGCTGGAGCTGGCGCGCAACTACTGGGAC
>DATKAG010000324.1:0-4117 GCA_035498355.1 Myxococcales bacterium
AGCTGCACCAGCCCCAGGCGCTCGCTCATCCCCCAGCGGGTGACCATCCGCCGGGCCAGGGCGGTGGCCTGCTCGATGTCGCTCTCCGCGCCGGTGGTCTTCGTCCCGTAGACGATCTCCTCGGCCGCGCGCCCTCCCAGCATCCCCACGATGCGAGCCCGCAGGTAGGCCTCCGGGTAGTTGTAGCGGTCGCTGTCGGGCCGCTGGTAGGTGACCCCCAGCGCCTGGCCGCGGGGAACGATGGTCACCCGGTTCACCGGGTCGGCGCCGGGCATCACCAGCCCGAGGATGGCGTGCCCGCCCTCGTGGTAGGCGATGCGCTCCTTGTCCGCCCGGGTGAGGAGCAGCGGGCGCTCGGGCCCGAGCACGATCTTCTCCAGCGAGTCGAGGAAGTCCTTCTCCTTCACCTGGTCCTGCCCGCGCCGGGCGGCCAGCAGCGCGGCCTCGTTGACCAGGTTTTTCAGGTCCGCGCCGGAGAATCCCGGGGTGGCCCCGGCCAGCGAATCCAGGCTCACGTCCGCCGCGACGGGGACGCGGCGGGTGTGGACCCTGAGGATGGCCGCGCGCCCGGTCTTGTCCGGCAGGTTGACCACCACCCGCCGGTCGAAGCGGCCGGGGCGCAAGAGCGCCTTGTCGAGCACGTCGGGCTGGTTGGTGGCGGCCAGCACGATGATCCCCTCCCGGCTGGAGAAGCCGTCCATCTCGGTGAGGATCTGGTTCAGGGTCTGCTCCTGCTCGCTGGAGCTGGCGATGGCCAGGGCCCCCCGGGCGCGGCCGATGGCGTCCAGCTCGTCGATGAAGACGATGGCGGGAGCGTTCTCCCGGGCCTGCTTGAAGAGGTCGCGCACCCGCGCCGCCCCCACGCCCACGATCATCTCCACGAACTCCGCCGCGCTCATGGAGAAGAAGGGCACGCCGGCCTCGCCCGCCACCGCCCGGGCCAACAGCGTCTTTCCCGTCCCGGGCGCGCCGATGAGCAAGACCCCCTTGGGGGCGGCCCCGCCCAGGCGGGTGTACTTGCCCGGGTCGCGGAGGAAGTCGACGATCTCCACCAGCTCGTTCTCCGCCTCGTCGATGCCGGCCACGTCGTCGAAGGTGACCTTGACGTCGGTCTCCTGGTCGTAGCGGCGGGCCTTGCTCTTGCCGATGCCCATCAGGCCGCCCAGCCCGCCGCCCTGCTTCGCGGCCCGGCGGAACATCCACACGTAGAGCCCGATGAGGAGCAGGGCCGGGCCGAAGCCGTAGAGGAGGGTGACGATGGGGCTGCGCTCCTCCTCGATGGGCCGGGCGCTGATCTCCACGTGGTTGTCGATGAGGAACTTCTCCAGCCCCGGGTCGACGAAGGCGGGCAGGGTGGTGGCGAAGGACTTCGCCGTCTTCGGGGGCCCCCGGGAAGGCGCTCCGCGATCGGGCGGGTTCTTCTCCCCGGCCGGCGGCCAGGTGACCGCTGCCTTGAAGCGGCCGGTCATGGTGTCGCCCCGGCTGTAGATCGACTCCACGTTGCCCTTCTTCACCTCTTCCTTGAAGAGCGTGTAGGGGACGGTGATCGACTCTTCCCCGCCCGGGCGGAGCAGGCGGAGGATGAGGAAGTTCGCCGCCAGCATGAGGAGGAACCAGAGCCAGGTCCTCCGCGGCGGCATCTTCAGCTGGCCTGTCCCCTCGGGCGGGCCGCCGGACTGCGGGGCCCGCCCCCCGTTCGCCCGCGATCTCTGTTCCGTGCTCAGGGCCATGCTCGTCTCCGTTCCCGGGGGCGCTACCGTACTGCAGATCAGATGGCGGTGGGCTTCTGGCGGTGCGCGCCGTTTGCGCTAGCCTCAGGGGGAGAATGCAGGAAGCGACGCCCACTTCCCGGCCGCTCACCCGGTTCGCCTGGCTCTCCATCGCGGCGGCAGTGGTCACCATCGCCCTCAAGCTCGGCGCCTTCTTCCTCACCGGCTCGGTGGGGCTGCTCTCCGACGCGTTGGAATCGCTGGTCAACCTCGTCGCCGCCCTGCTCACGCTCTGGATGCTGGCGCTGTCCGCCCGTTCCCCCGACGAGAAGCACGCCTTCGGCTACGGCAAGGCGGAGTACGTGGCCAGCGGCGCGGAGGGGGCGCTGATCCTCATCGCGGCGGTGGGCATCGCCTGGGCCGCCATCCACCGGCTGATCGCCCCGCAGCCGCTCTCCCAGGCGCCGCTCGGCCTCCTGGTCTCCGCGGTGGCCTCGCTGGTGAACCTGGGCGTCTCCCGCTCGCTCTTCCGCGCCGGCGAGCGGCACCACTCCATCGCCCTGGAGGCCGACGCGCGGCACCTCTTGACCGACGTCTGGACCTCGGCGGGCGTGATCGCCGGCGTGGGGATCGTGGCGCTCACGGGCTTCGGGCCTCTCGATCCCATCGTGGCGCTGCTGGTGGCGGTGAACATCGTCTACACCGGCGCCCAGCTCGTGCGCCGCTCCTTCCTCGGCCTGATCGACGTCGCCTTGCCGCCCGAGGAGCTGGCCGCGCTGGACGCCGTGCTCAAGCAGCACGCGGGGGAAGCGCTCCAGTTCCACGCCGTCTGGACGCGGCAGGCGGGATCGCGCAGGTTCATCTCCATGCACATGCTGGTGCCGGGCAAGTGGACAGTGCGCAATGCCCACGATCTGGCGGAGCTGATCGAGGAGCAGATCCGGGCAGCCTTGCCCAACGCCTCGGTGCTGGTGCACATCGAGCCGCTGGAGGACCCGGCCTCCTACGACGACCAGGTCCTGGACCGCGGGAGCTGAGCCCCTACGTCGCCTGCGCCGGCTGCATCGCCCGGTGCGCCTGGGTGGCGGGAGCGGTGAGCCGGGCCAGGCAGAAGGAGCAGACGGCCATCACCGCGTCGCGCACGGCGATGTCGTGGTAGCCGGCGATCACCAGGTCCAGGGCGATGCCCAGGAGCCAGAGGCCCACGATCACTTTGTCCAGGCCCGCGACGATGGGCACGATCCCGAAGACGATGCGCAGGGTCAGCCAGGCCGTATCGGCGGCTCTGGAGTCGTGGGCAGCGATGGGTCCGGTCAGGACACCTCCAGGCGGCAAATCTGGAGGGGCCTCGGAGGCTGGGGGGGAAGGGTGCCGCCCTTCAGGCGGGCGGGGGCCAGGGCGCCACCTCCACGGCCGCCTCGAACTCCGCCTGCCCGGCGGAGAAGGCGTCGAAGAGGCTGACGGCGGCGTCGGGGAGGACGGGCGCTCCCGAGGTGAGGGTGTTCAGCCCGGCCCAGCCGTCGCGCATCCAGACCGTGCCTTGGAGGATGCGATCGGTCACCAGGGCGCGGGCGCGCATCTCGCCGCGCTGGTTGTAGATGCGGATGGCGTCGCCGTCGCCGATCCCGCGGCTCCGGGCGTCGGCGGGCGAGATCCACAGCCTGGGCTCGGGATCGGCCGCGGCCAGGGTGGGGAGCGCGCGCCCGTGATCGTAGAAGCCGTGGAAGTGCGTGAGGGTGCGGCCGGTGCGCAAGGCCAGCGGATGCCCGGCGGGCGGGGGCGGCTGGTGCACCGGCAAGGCGGGCAGGCCCAGCCGGGCAGCGCGCTCGGCGTACAGCTCCACCTTGCCCGAGGGCGTGTCGAAGGCCAGGTCGGGATAGGCGACGTGCGAGATGTTCAGGGCGTGGATCCCGCCTTCCGCGAAGATGGAGGCGGCGGTGGCGTGGCCGGTGGAAGGATGGTCGAGGATGGCGTCCAGCGCCCCGGTCTCCTCCGCCCAGGGGAAGAAGTCGGGAACGTCGAGGCGGCGGGCGAGCTCGCGCAAGACCCAGGCGACGGGCCGCGCCTCGCCCGGCGGCTCCAGCGCCTTGGGCATCAGGTAGAGGTGCGTGTTGGTGCTCTTGCAGCCGGTCTCCTCCAGCCAGGAGGTGGCGGGAAGAAAGAGGTCGGCGTGCTCCCGGGCGGTGCCGTTGAGGAAGAGGTCGAAGCTGGCGAGCAGATCGAGCTTCTCCAGCGCCCGCTGGACGCGCCCGGCGCCGGCGAAGGAGGAGAGCATGTCGGTGCCGAGGAGGAGCAGCACGCGGACGCGCCCGTCCTCCAGGGACTCGGTGATGCGCGACATCTGATCGGGGACGATCTCCCCGGGCGGCCGTTTCTCGCGCGCCGCGATGCTGGAGAAAGCCTGCCCG
>DATKAG010000325.1:0-2982 GCA_035498355.1 Myxococcales bacterium
CTTGGCCGGATCGAAGAAGCCGACCTCGGGCCTGGCGATCGGGGTGAGGCGCACGCCCTGGTGGAACTGCAGCAGCGCGAACTGGATGAAGAAGAACCCGTCCTCGCGCCGATTGCCGCCCTGGAAGGAGGCCTGCTGGATCTCGCCGTTCGGGTCGGTGTCGTACCCGGTGAGCACGTGCGCCACGTCATGGTAGGCGACCGACTGGGGAATGCCGCCGGTCTCGCCGGGGAAGCCGAAGCCGCGCACCGTCATGTGCTTCCAGAATTCCCGGCCCAGGGTCCCTTCGGGGAGCAGGCCGAGCTTCTTGTAGGTGCCCAGCTGGTCCCGGTTCGTGACGGCGCGGAGGAAGAACCCGGCGAGGAACCGGGCGACGCCGGGGACGCCTTCCGCTCCCCAGGCCTCCTTGAGAAGCGCCCCCATGGTGCGCCGCATGGTGAAGAGGCGCGCCTTCATCTTCCGCCCGGCGGCCAGTGCCTCGAGCACCGGCACCACGGGGTCGGAGACGGCGAGCGTCTTGCCCGCCGCCTTCACGAACCGCACCGACTCCGGCCGCACCGGGCTGTGCAGCAGCGCCGCGATGGCGGAGAGTTGCAGGAGCCGCTTGCGGGAGTGCGCGCCCGCGATCTGGATTTCGCCGGGGCCGATGGGCGCCATCTGCGGCTGCCAGCGATAGCCGGTGATCCGGGAGAAGGCATCGAGGAAGGTCTTCTCGGCATCATCCAGCGGGCCCGCGGGGTTCATTGCCGTCCGGAGGGTCCGGAACACGGTCTCCAGCTCCCCTGCGGGAAAGACATCGATGTCCACCGTTTCCCCCTTCGCAAAAAATGCGTTGGCCGGTTCCAGTTCACCCGGCATGCCAGTGGGCCGCGCCGCTCGCGGGAGCGTCCGGGGTCGACCGCAAATGCCCGTACTGCCAAGGCTTCTACTGTTCGGGTGCCCGCCCGCGCGAGGTCGATGCGCGGCCGCCGACTGATCGCCTTTCCGGCCACCTGCTGGATCGTCCGGCAGTACACGCAGCGCGAACATTTTGCGCAAATGGCCGCAGTCAATGCGGTAGCTGCGCAAGGCCTGCGGCCCTGCGCAGGCGGGGTCTTCGTCTTCCACTCCAAGGGCCCGATGGCGCGAAGTTCGCACCAGGCGGGCGGAAAACCCAAGGAGCAGGCGTGTCCCGGCACGTGATTTTCGACGGCAACGAAGCGGCAGCCTCGGTCGCGCACCGCGCGAGCGAGGTGATCGCCATCTACCCGATCACTCCTTCCTCCACCATGGGAGAGCTGGCCGACGAGTGGTCGGCCGCCGGCCAGAAGAACCTCTGGGGCACGGTGCCGGAAGTGGTGGAGATGCAGTCCGAGGCGGGAGCGGCGGGCGCGGTGCACGGCGCGCTGCAGGCGGGCGCGCTCTCGACGACCTTCACCGCCTCGCAGGGCCTGCTCCTGATGATCCCCAACATGTACAAGATCGCCGGGGAGCTGACCTCGTTCTGCATGCACGTCTCCGCCCGCACCCTGGCCACGCACGCGCTCTCCATCTTCGGCGACCACTCGGACGTGATGGCCTGCCGGCAGACGGGGTTCGCGCTGCTCGCCTCCGGCTCGGTGCAGGAGGCGCACGACCTGGCGGCGGTGGCGCACGCGGCCACCCTGCGCTCGCGCGTTCCCTTCCTCCACTTCTTCGACGGCTTCCGCACCTCCCACGAGCTGGCCAAGATCGAGAAGCTGGGCGACGACGACCTGCGCAGCCTGCTGGACGACGAGCTGATCGCCGGGCACCGCAAGCGCGCCCTCACCCCCGACCATCCCGTGCTGCGCGGCAGCGCCCAGAACCCCGACGTCTTCTTCCAGGCGCGGGAGGCGGCGAACCGCTGGTACCAGGCCTGCCCCGGCATCGTGCAGCAGGCGATGGACGCGCTGGCCGCGCGGGTGGGCCGGCAGTACCGGCTGTTCGACTACGTCGGGCACCCGGAGGCGGAGCGGGTGCTGGTGATCATGGGCTCGGGCGCCGAGGTGGCGCACGAGGCCGTGGAGTGGCTCAACGGGCGGGGCCACAAGGTGGGCGTGCTCAAGGTCCGCCTCTACCGGCCCTTCGCGGCGGAGGCCTTCGTCCGCTCGCTGCCCAGGAGCGCCAGGCGCATCGCCGTCCTCGACCGCACCAAGGAGCCGGGCGCGGTGGGCGAGCCGCTCTACATGGACGTGGTCGCCGCGCTGCGGGAGATGCGCGAGGACGGGGTCACCGCCCTCGACCCCAAGGTGATCGGCGGGCGCTACGGGCTCTCCTCCAAGGAGTTCACCCCGGCGATGGTCTCCGCCGTCTTCGACGAGCTGGGCAAGCCGGAGCCGCGGCGCCACTTCACCGTGGGGATCGTGGACGACGTCACCCACCTCTCGCTGGACTACGACCGCGAGCTGGACATCGAGCCCAGGGAGGTGGTGCGGGCGGTGTTCTTCGGGCTGGGCGCGGACGGGACGGTGGGGGCCAACAAGAACTCCATCAAGATCATCGGCGAGGAGACGGACAACTACGCCCAGGGCTACTTCGTCTATGACTCGAAGAAGTCCGGGGCCATCACCATCTCCCACCTGCGCTTCGGCCCCCGGCCGCTGCGCTCCAGCTACCTGGTGAAGCAGGCCAGCTTCCTGGGCTGCCACCAGTTCACCTTCCTCGACAAGTTCGACGTGCTCCAGTACGCCGCCCCCGGCGCGGTGTTCCTCCTCAACTCCCCCTACCCGAAGGACCAGGTCTGGGACCACCTGCCGCGCGAGGTGCAGAAGGAGCTGATCGAGAAGAAGATCCGCTTCTTCGTCATCGACGCCCTGGCGGTGGCCAGCGCCACCGGGATGAAGGGGCGCATCAACACCGTCATGCAGACCTGCTTCTTCGCCATCTCCGGGGTGCTGCCCCGGGAGGAGGCGATCGCCGCCATCAAGAAGGGGGTGGAGAAGAGCTACGGGAAGAAGGGCGCGGCGGTGGTGCAGAAGAACT
>DATKAG010000326.1:0-13570 GCA_035498355.1 Myxococcales bacterium
CTCCTCCAGGCGCTTCTGCATCCCCTCCAAAGCCTGCGCGTCCTCCCCCGGCGCGTTCTCCATCAGCACCCGGTAGCCCTGGCGGCGCACCACCCGCCGCGCCCAGGGATTGGACGAGGCGCGCAGGGCGGCGATCAAGGACACGTCGTCGTGCTGCAGGTACTGGTCGGGATCGGCGGGCAGCGCGTACTCGCCGCTCTCGCACCAGCGCTGGAGGATCACCTCGTACCCCACGGAGGTGGCGTGGAAGTAGACGGAGAGGAACATGTGGTAGCGGGAGAGGAGGAAGTCCTCGAAGGCGAACACCGCCCGGTGCTGCAGCCCGAGGTAGACGCGGTCTTCCCGCTCCACCGCGGCGAGGTTCTGCACGATCCAGTCGGCGTCGAACTTCCCGTAGTTCACCCCGGTGAAGAAGGAGTCGCGCTGCAGGTAGTCCATGCGGTCGGCGTCCAGCTCGCCGGAGACCACCTGGCGCAGGACCGGCAACAGGTCGCGCCCCCGGCTGCGGTAGGGGGAGGGGCCGGGCGGCTGCCGGCCGCAGATCAGCCCGGCGACGTGCTCGGGGTCGATCCCGCGCGCGGAGAAGCGCCGGCGGATCTCCCCCGCCAGCGGCGAGTCGAGCACCAGCTTGAGGGTGTAGTCCTCGTGGCCGGCCCGGCGGGCCACGCTCTCTGCCGCCCAGGCCGGGACGCGCAGCTCCTGGAGCGGAGGCATGATCCGCTCGCTGGCGTGGGAGAGCGGGGGATGGCCGAGGTCGTGGAAGAGCACCGCCAGGCGCAGGGTCTGGCGGAAGCGGGCACGGTCGTCCAGCTCCAGTTCCAGCTGCGGGGAAAGGGCGTCGTAGACCTTGCTGGCCATCGCCATCGCGCCCAGGCCGTGCGCGTAGCGGGTGTGGGTGGCGCCGGGGAAGGCCAGGTCCGCGAAGCCCAGCTGCTTGACGTTCCGCAGCCTCTGGTACTGCGGGCTGTCGATCAGGGCCCGCTCGTCGGAGGTGAGCTCGATGGCGCCGTGGATGGGATCGCGGATGTGCATCAGGGCGGATTGCCGCGAGCGCCGCGCAAGGTCTGCTAAGCCCCGGCCTGGATGCGCGCCTCGTCGTCCGGAAGGCCCTGGTACCGGTCGCGGGGATAGGTGCGGAACACCAGGTCCCAGAGCGGGGTGGTGATCCCGTAGCGGCGGTCGGGCGTCTGGAAGTGATGGACCAGGTGGTACTTGCGCAGCCACTTGCCCGCGGCCGTGGTGGGGGCGGCGTGGTGCAGGTAGTAGTGCGTCAGGTCGTACCAGACGTAGCCGGCCACCAGGCCGCCGAACCAGGCGTACTCGAGCGGCCCCATCCAGCGGAAGGCGAGCCAGGTCACCACCGCCAGGGCCGCGGTCACGGTGGGCGGCATCACCAGCCGGTCGCGGTCCCAGGGATAGTCGTGGTGGATGCCGTGGATGAGGAAGGAGGCGTCGCGCTGCAGCTCGGAGCCGGGATTGGGCTCGAAGTGGAAGAGGTAGCGGTGGAGCAGGTACTCGAGCAGCGTCCAGGAGAACACGCCCAGCGCCGCCCAGGCGGCGATGGCGGGCGCCTGCTGCCACTGCTGGGCGCGGTAGATCATGTACATCGTGAACGGGCCCCAGATGGCGACCACGTGCCAGGGGCGGACGCGCGAGAGGTATTTCTCCACCCAGGGGACCGTGAACATCACCGGACTGCCGTGGCGGGGGCGGTCGAGCTTCGGGTGGGGCGCGAGATAAAACATCGCGCCCGGTGTAAGGGATCGCGCTAGATAGCGCAAGGGATAGACGGATTGACCATGGTGCGCCCAGCCGCCTCGGTGATCCTGGTCCGCGCGGACGGCGCGGTGCTCTGGGTCCGCCGGGGGGATCAGCTCAAGTTCGCCGGCGGGTTCTATGCCTTCCCCGGCGGCCGGGTGGACGTGCAGGACTCCGCGGTTCCCCTGGACGGCGGCGAGGCGCTGGGGGCCGCGGAGGCCCCGTGCATCGTCGCGGCCGCGCGCGAGTTGTTCGAGGAGACCGGCGTGCTGGCGGTGCCCGGCGCGCAGCGGGTGGGCGAGGAGGAGCGCAAGGCGATGCGCGAGGCCTTGCTCCACAGGCCAGGGCCCGACGAGAAGGCTGCCTCGTTCGGCGACTTCCTCGCCCGGCACCGGCTGCGCATCGACGCCCGGTGGTACGCGCCGGCGGGGCGCTGGGTGACGCCGGACATGATGCCCATCCGGTTCGACGCGCGCTTCTACCTGGTCGACCTGCCGCCCGGGGAGGTGGCGGAGATCTGGCCGGGAGAGCTGGCGGACGGGGAATGGATCCTGCCGGAAGAGGCGCTGCGCCAGTGGGAGGCGGGCACGGCGCTGCTCCATCCTCCCGCCTGGCACTCGCTCAAGGCGCTGGCCTGGGCGGGCGGACATCCCCGCGACGCCTTGCCGCTCTTGACCGCTCCGGAGAAGGCGCCCTGGAAGCTGCCCATGCGCGAGCACGTGGTGGAGCGGATCGAGTTCCAGCGCGGCCTGATCATGGTGCCGCTGCGCACGCCCACGCTGCCGCCCGCGACGCACACCAACTGCCTCTTGCTGGGCGATTCCGAGCTTTGGGTCGTCGACCCCGGCTCGCCCTGGCCGGAGGAGCAGGCCGTCCTGCGCGAGACGCTGGACAAGCTGGCCGGCGAAGGGCGCAAGGCGGTGGGCGTGCTCTTGACCCACCACCACGTGGACCACGTCTCCGGCGCGCAGGCCCTCGGGCTGCCCATCGCGGCCACGCGGGAGACGGCGGAGCGGATCGACTTCCCGGTCGATCGCCTGGTGGAGGACGGCGCCCGGTTCGAGGTGGGCCCCCGCGGCTGGCGGGCGCTGCACCTGCCGGGACACACGCGCGGGCACCTTTGCCTGCTGGAGGAAGGGAGCGGGGCGGTGGTGGCGGGAGACCTGGTGGCGGGCGTGGGGACCGTGATCATCGATCCGCCGGAAGGTGACATGCAGGACTACCTGCGTTCGTTGGACCGGCTCCTGGGCGAGAAGCCGGGTTGCATCTACCCGGCTCACGGTCCGGTCGTTCCCGCCGGCCTGGCGCGCCTGGAACAGTATCGAGCCCACCGCCTGGAGCGCGAGCAGCTGGTGCTGGCCTCCCTGCGCAAGGCGGACACTCCCGCCACTCCCGCCATGCTGGTGCCCGCCGCCTACCCGGAAGCAGCGCCCGACATCTATCCCCTCGCCGAGCGCAGCCTCCTCGCCCACCTCCACAAGCTGGTCCGCGAAGGCCGCGCCACCGAACTCTCCGGCCGCTACCGACTCCGGTCGGAGATCGGGGACACATAACGCAACCCATGCCAAGTCTGGTTGGCACGGTAGTTGTGTATTGTGTCCCCGATCTCCGGCTTAGGGCTTATAGGCCGGGGAGGCGGAGTTGGTGGTGTTCGCGGATGGCGGTGGATTCGAGGCCCAGGGAGCGCAATGATTGGGCCAGGTCTTCGGCGTAGCCGTCGATGGTGAGGATGCGGCGGGCGCCGGAGGAACGGGCGTAGGCGACGAGCTCGTCGAAACCGGCGTGATCGGGGAGGGGCAGGGATTCGTCGGCGGCGGAGATCCCGTCGAGGGCGCGGCCGCTGAGGACGCAGATGCGGTGCGGGCCCACCCGCAGGCGCCCGAGGCGCACGGTGGGCGGGACCAGGATCGCGTCCCCTTCGTCTTCCAGGCGGACGAATCCCCGCAGGGAGACGCCCTGGGCGGCGTAGACCTGGCAGGCGCGGAACGCCGTCGCGTGCAGGCGCAGCGTGCGCCGGCCGGCGAGGTAGTGGACCACCTCCTGCGCCACTCCCAGGGCCGCCCCGACGATCACCGGCGTCTTCCCCGCGCGGAGTGAAGCGTCGAGGAACTGCTCCAGCCGCTCCAGCACCTCTTCCCGGGGCGGGAAGGTGTACCGCGGATGTCCGTAGATCGCGCGCAAGGCCAGCGTCTGGCAGCGAAGGTGCTCCAGCGGCTCGGCCGTCGCCGGCGCGCGCCGTCCCAGGCCGCCGATGTCGCCCGCGTAGACCAGGTCCAGCCCGTCCGCTTCGCAGCGGACCTGGGCGCTTCCCAGCACGTGTCCCGCGGGGTGGACGGTCAGCCGCAAGGACCCGAGCGCGAACGTCTGCCCGTACGCCGCCGGCAGCGCGGCCGTGCGCCGCAGCGCCCGGGGCTGCGCCGCCTCCAGCAGGCGGATGGTGGCGGCGGTGGCCACCATCCGCTCGGGGAGCACGCCCGGCGCCCCGCGGGCGTGAGCGAGGAACCCCAGGGGCGGGCGCCCTCGCGGCTCGAGATAGAGGCCGTGGCCGCGCACGCGCAAGCCGTTCGCCGCCCGCTCCACCTCGGGCGCCTGGAATCGCCGGGCCACCGCGGGGGTGTAGCAGCCGGGCGGGCGGCCCGAAAGACGGATCTTGGGGCGCCGCGGGTGTCGGAAGATGCGTCCGGAAAGGCTACCCGGCTGGCACCCGCCCCCGCAGGGCGGCGCCTGCCTCGCCCACCGCGACCCCGAGCACGATCAGGGCGCCGCCGGCGAGCTCGCGCCCGGTCAGGCGCTCCCCGATGAAGAGCGCCGCCCAGAGGGCGGCGAAGACCGGCTCCAGCGCGGAGATGAGCGCGACCCGCACCGGGGGGAGGGTGCGCTGCGCCCAGGTCTGCACCCCGAACGCCAGGAGGGTGGTGAAGATGGCGAGGTAGAGGAGCAGGAGCCAGAGCCGCCCCGAGCCGGAGAAGTGCTGGGTCTCGACCAGCGGACCGGCCACCGCCGCCATCGCCCCGGTGGTGACGAGCTGCAGGAGGAGGAGCGGGAGCACGGGGTGCTTCCTCGCCACCCGGCCCAGGGCCACGATCTGGCCGGCGAAGATCGCCGCACAGCCCAGCGTCAGGGCGTCGCCCACGGCCGTCGACCGGCTGGCCCCGGACCAGGGCGCGGAGAGCGCGGTCGTGCCGATGAAGGCGAGGAGCACGCCCAGCAGCGCCGGCAGCGCCGGCCGCTTGCGGAAGAAGGCGAACTCGATCAGCGGCGTCAGCACCACCAGGGTGCCGGTGAGGAACCCGCTGCGCGAGGCGGTGGTCCGCTGCAGCCCCTCGATCTGGAGGAGGAAGCCCGCGCCGAGCAGCCCGCCGACGAAGAGCCCGTCCCGGAGCAGCTCGCCGCGCAGGCCGCGGAGCTGGGCCCTCCCCGGCGAGGTGGCGGCGAGCCAGCCGAGGAGCAGCCCCGAAGCGATGGCCATGCGCACCGCCACCAGGGCCAGGGGAGTGGCGGCCGCGCCACCCAGCAGCGAGCGGAGGATGGCGAAGCTGCTCCCCCACAGCGCCATGATGCAGATGAGGGCCAGGTCAGCCAACGAAGAAGAACCCCATTCCCAGCACCGCATACACGGCGAGGAGGAAGGCCCCTTCCAGCCAGTGCGTCTCCCCGTCCAGGGCGATCATCGCCAGCGCGATCACCGAGATGCCCAGCGAGGCCACCTCGAAGCGGCTGAAGGCGAGGTCCATGGGCGCGCCCAGGAGCGCCCCCGCCAGCACCAGGACGGGCGCCACCAGCAGGGCGATCTGCTTGGAGGACTCCCAGGCGATGCCCAGCGCCACGTCCATGTCCCCCCGCCGGGCGAAGAGCAGGGCGGTGGAGTGCTCGGCGGCGTTGCCCACGATGGCCACGATCACCACGCCCACGAACGTCTCGGGCAGGTGCAGGGCATCGACGGTGCCGTCGAGCGCCCCCACCAGGAGCTCGCTGGCCCCGGCGGTGGCGGCGGCGGCAGCCAGCAGGCGCAGCAGCTGCCAGGAGACGGCCCCCTCGCGCGCGGGTGGCCGCGGACGGGAGGCGGCCGCTTCCGCGGGGGTGGCGTGCATCCCTTCCCGGCCGGAGGCGACCTGCTCGCGGTGCGTGCGCAGGCTGAAGAAGAGCGAGAGGGCGTACATGATCACCAGGACCGTGCAGATCTCCTCGGAGAGCAGGGCCGGGTCGTAGCGCGGGTTGCCCCCGAAGGAGAGCAGCGTGGGCACCACCATCGCCACCACGGCCAGGAAAAGGGTGGCCACGCTGGAGGAGGCCAGAAGCCTGTTGAAGCGCAGGCGGCTGAAGCGGACCCCGCCGGTGACGATGCTGGCCCCCGCCACCAGGAGCAGGTTGGCGAGGATCGACCCGGTGATGCTCCCTTTCACCAGGCCGACGTGGCCGTGGCGCAAGGCGGCGATCCCGAGGATGAGCTCGGCGGCGTTGCCGAAGGTGGCGTTGAGCAGGCTGCCGGCGGCGGGCCCCATCCGCTCCGCCAGCTCCTCGGTGGCGTCGCCCATGGTCCGGGCCAGCGGGACCAGCGAGGCGCAGGCGGCGAAGAACACCAGCACCTCGTCGAAGCGGAAGTGGTGCAGGGCCCAGGCCAGGGGCAACAGCAGCCAGGCTACGCGCCAGAGCCAGGGGTAGATCACGCGCGCACAGTACACGCTTCGAAGCGGATGCGGCCCTCGCGCTCGCTGCGCGCCACCAGGCCGTCCGCTTCCAGCACTTCCAGGTTGCCCATCACCTCCGAGAGCGTGAGGTAGAGCTGGTGCTCCCTGGCATGGGGGAAGACCAGGAGGGCCAGCTCCGCCGGCGTGCGCGGCCCCGCGCGCAAGAACTCGAGGATGCGCTGCTGCCGCTTTCCGTAGAAGGCCATCAGCCGGTCGATCACCTCCTGGTGGCCGGAGAACGGCTCCGCGTGCCCCGGCGCGATCAGCGCCGCCGGAAGCTCCCGCGCCCTCCGGGCGGACTGGAGATACGCGAGCAGCGCCTTGTGCGTGGGCTCGGGCTGCCCCTCCAGGTCGAGCAGGGGGTTGGGGGAGACGCGCTCGAGCAGGTGATCGTCGGAGAAGAGCACCTTGGGCTGCGAGGCCCAGAGGCACACCAGCCCCGGCGTGTGGCCGGGCAGGTGCAGCACCTCGGCCGAGAAGCGGCGGAAGCGGAGGATGGAGCCGGCGGGGAGCGGGTCCACCTGCTCCAGCGGGCGGGCCATGCGCAAGGCGTCCTGCCGGTGGATCTTCACTTGCTCGAGCACGTGGGCGGGCGCGCCCAGGCGGTGGAGATAATTGGCGTAGAGGTCGAAGCGCTTGCCGGTGCGATCGCGGCCGGTGAGCTTGTCGTGGTCGCGGGGATGGGCGAACACCGGCGCCCCGGAGGCCTCCTGCGCCGCCCGCGCATACCCGTAGTGGTCGATGTGGCCGTGGCTGACGAAGATCCGGCGCACGTCGCCGAGCGAGAGGCCCAGTCGCTCGAACCCGGCGAGCAGCGCCTGGCTGCCGTCCCTGGTGCCGATGCCCGCGTCGAAGAGGGCGACGCCGCCGTCCTCCTCCTCGATCACGTACACGTTCGCCGGCCCTCCCGCCTCGGGGAACGGAACCGGGACGGGGATCCGGTGGACTCCGAGGCGAGCGAGGGCGTCGGTCATCTACTTGAGCTTCTTCACCTCGTCGGTGAGCTCGGGGAGGGCCTTGAAGAGATCGCCCACCAGGCCGTAGTCGGCCACCTGGAAGATGGGCGCCTCCGGGTCCTTGTTGATGGCCACGATGGTCTTGCTCCCCTTCATGCCCGCCAGGTGCTGGATGGCCCCGGAGATGCCCGCGGCGATGTAGAGCTTGGGCGCCACCACCTTGCCGGTCTGGCCCACCTGCAGGTCGTTGGGCTGCCAGCCCGCGTCCACCACCGCGCGCGAGGCGCCCACCGCCGCGTTCAGCACGTCCGCCAGCGCCTCCACGGGCTTGAAGTCGCCCTTGGTGCCGCGGCCGCCGGAGACCACCACCGAGGCCTCGGTCAGCTCCGGCCGGGCGCTCTTCACCTCGTTGAACTCCACGAACTTCGTCTTCGCGGCGGGGGCGGCGACGCTCAGGGCCTGCACCGACCCGGCCGCGCCGGCCTTGGCCGCCGGGGCGAACTCGGTGGCGCGAACGGTGATCACCTTCACCGGCGTGGTCACCTCCACGGTGGCGATGGCGTTGCCCGCCCACATGGCGCGCTTGAACTGGCTCGCCCCCACCACCGAGAGGATGTCGGAGGCCACCCCGGCGCCCAGCCGGGCGGCGATTCGCGGGGCGATGTCCTTGCCATAGGCGGTGGCCGCCAGCACCACGTCGGTGGCGCCCACCTTCTTCGCCGCCTCGGCCGCCGCCGCGCCGTGCGTCTCGGCCAGCGCGTGATCGAAGCCCGGGCCCTCGACGGAGTAGACCGTACCCAGGTACCCGGCCAGCTCCTGCGCCGACTGGGCCGCCCCGGCGCCGATCACCAGTCCCTGGATCTGCCCGCCGTTCTTCTCCGCCAGCCGCTGCGCGGCGCCCAGCGCCGAGAGGGTGGCCTTCTTCAGATGCCCGTGCGCCTGCTCCGCAACCAGGAGGATCGTCGCCATCTCAGATCACCTTCGCTTCTTCGTGGAGCTTCTTGGCCAGCGTGGCCACGTCGGGAACCTTGATGCCCGCCGCGCGGGCGGGCGGCGCCTCCACCTTCACCACCTTCACCTTGGGAGCGACGTCCACCGAAAGGCCCGCGGGCGCCAGTTCCTCGATGGGCTTCTTCTTCGCCTTCATGATGTTGGGCAGGCTGGCGTAGCGGGGGACGTTCAGGCGCAAGTCGACGGTGACGATGGCCGGGAGCTGGACCTCCAGCACTTCCAGGCCTCCGTCCACCTCGCGCGCCACCTGCACGCTCTTCTTGTCCGCCGCCAGTCGCAGTCCGGGCTTCTTCGCCTTCTCCTCCGCCGACTCCAGCGACTCCTTCTTGGAGGCGAAGGTGGCCTGCCCCCAGCCGAGGAATTCGGCGAGGAGCTGGCCGGTGACGTTGTCGTCCACGTCCACCGCCTGCTTGCCCATCAGGACCACGTCGGGCTTCTCCTTCTCGATCACCTTCTGCAGCAGCCGGGCCACCGCGTCGCTGTCGAGGAAGCCCTCGTGCTTGACGAGGATCCCCCGGTCCGCGCCCATGGCCAGCGCCGAGCGGATCTCCGCCTGGGCGGCGGCGCCTCCGATGCTCACCGCCACCACCTCCGAGGGCATGCTGGAGTCCCGCAGCCGCAGGGACTCCTCCACCGCGATCTCGTCGAAGGGGTTGGCGCGGTAGTTCACCCCCTCGGTGACGATCCAGGAGTTGTCGGGCTTCACCTTGATCTTGGACTCGTAATCCTCGACCCGCTTGACCGTGACCAGGATCTTCAAGACTCGCCTCCGTCTGCGGGCAACAGCCCGCGCACCATCCATTCCGCGACCTCGGCCGCGGTCTTCTTCAGGGCCGAACGCCGGCCGCCCAGAAGCCACCCCAGGGCCAGCTCGTCGAGGGCGCCGAACAGCGCCCGCTTCACCGTCGCCGGCGAGATGCTCGCGTCCAGCTCGCCGCTCTCCTGTCCGCCCCGCACCACTTCCGCGATCAGATCGACGTAGGCGGCCAGCTTCTGCCGATCGGCCGCCTTGAGGAACTGCGCGCTTTGCCGCAGCTCGACGATCAGCACCGAGGCCAGGTCCGGGTTGCGCTCCACCAGCGCCAGGTGCAGCTGGATGAAGCGCCGCAGCTTGCCCGGCGCGCCGCGCTCGCGAGCGATTGCCGCGCGCGCCTCGGCGAGCAGCTCGGTCATCTTCTCGTCGAAGAGCCGCAAGAGGAGATCGTCTTTCCCCTTGAAATACAGGTAGATGGTCCCGTCGGCCACGCCGGCCGCCCGGGCGATGCCGGCCACGGTGGCGCTGTGGAAGCCGCGCTCGGCGAACACTTTCACCGCCGCCTCGAGGATGCGGCCGCGCTTGTCGTTCGCTCGGGTCTCGCGCGCCTGCAAGGGGTGGCCGATCTCCAGGGCCGCCGGGTCCTCTGGGGGAGGTCCCGGGCTGAATGAGGGCTCATTCAGATAGGGCGGCGGGCGGGCCCCGTCAAGGCTTCTTTGTGCAGGAACTCCGGATGACGGATCGACTGCAGACGTGGTAGTCACCGCGCGCGACGAAATGGCCACCCGCAGACGATTGAGCAGCGTACCGAAGGCCCCGCCCAAACAGGACATCGTGGACTACGCGCGCGAGGTGATCCGCGCGGAGGCCGAGGCGGTCTCGCAGCTGGCGGCGCGGCTCAACGGCGGCTTCGCCCGCGCGGTGGAGATGGTGCTCGCCTGCCCCGGGCGGGTGGTGGTAACGGGGATGGGCAAGCCCGGGTTCATCGCCCAGAAGATCTCCGCCACCTTCGCCTCCACCGGCACGCCCTCGCTCTACCTCCACCCGGCGGAGGCGCTGCACGGCGACCTCGGACGCCTGGTGCCCGGCGACCTGGTGCTGGCGCTCTCCAACAGCGGGGAGACCGACGAGCTCTTGCGGCTCTTGCCCGCCATCCGCCGGCTGGGCGCGCCCATCGTGGCCATGACCTCGGGGCCGCGGAACTCGCTCGCCGACCAGGCGGAGGTCGTGTTGGAGATCGGCCCGGTACCCGAGGCATGTCCTCTGGGGCTGGCGCCCACGGCCTCGACGGTGGCGCTGCTGGCCATCGGCGACGCTTTGGCCATGGCGGTGCAGCACCGGCGCGGCTTTTCTCCCGAGCAGTTCGCCTCGCTGCATCCCGGCGGCACGCTGGGCCGGCAGCTCTTGCGCGTGCGGGACGTGATGCGCACCGGCGAGCGCAACCCTACCGTGCGCTGGGACACCCCGCTGCGGGAGACGGCTGCGGTGATGACCCGCACCGAGGGCCGGCCCGGGGCGGCCAGCGTGGTGGACGCGCGGGGGAGGCTGATCGGCATCTTCACCGACGGCGATCTGCGCCGGCTGGTGCAGAACGGCGAGGTGGACTTCTCCCGCCCGGTGACGGCGGTGATGGGCAAGAGCCCCCGGACGGTGGGCCCCGAGGACCTCGCCACCTCGGCGGCCGAGGTGCTGCGCGAGTCGCAGGTGGACCAGCTTCCGGTGGTGGACGCCGCCGGCCGCCCCGTCGGCCTGCTCGACGTGCAGGACCTGCTGGCGGCAAGGCTGCTCGGGTGAGCGTGGCCGTCGAGTATCCGACAGAGCGCGCCGCGCGGCTGGCCATGGTGGAGGTGGGACGCCGGCTCTACGCCCGCCAGCTCATCAACGGCGGCGAGGGGAACCTCTCCTGCCGCCTGGGGCCGCGACGGCTGCTCTGCACCCCGGCCGGGGTGAACAAAGGGTTCCTCAGCGAGGACCAGCTGGTGGTCACCGACCTGGAGGGCGAGTCGCTGCACGAGCTGCGGCGGCCCTCCTCCGAGCTCTTGCTCCACCTCGCCTGCTACGAGGAGCGGGAGGAGTGCGTGGCGGTGGTGCACGCGCACCCGCCGCACGCCGTTGCCCTGACCCTGGCCGGCGAGGACCTGGTGCCTTGCATGCCGGAGGCGGTGACCGCGCTGGGCGAGGTGCCCACCGCGCGCTACGCCACCCCCGGCACCGCCCTGGTGGCCGACGCCGTGCGTCCCCTGCTCACCCGCGCCGACTGCGTCCTGATGGAGCGCCACGGCGCGCTGGCGATGGGCTTCGGGCACCGCGCCCTCTTCGACGGCTGCGACAAGATGGAGATGCTGGAGGGGGTGGCGCGGGTGCAGCTTCTCTCCTCGCTGCGGCGCGCCCCCTCCCCGCTCCCGCCCGAGGAGCGGCGGGCCCTGGACGCGCAGCGGCAGGCCAACCTGGCCCGGCTGAAGACCCCTCCCCGCCCCTGGGAGCGCGACCGCTGAGAGAGGTGCCCCCATGAACCGCAGCGATTTCTACCGGACCGTCGCCACCAACCCGGTCGCCATCCGCGCCCTGCTCTGGAGCAAGCTGCCCCTGGCGGCGTTCGCCGGCCTGCGCGTGGCCCGCCTCGACGAGAGCGGCGCCGAGGTGACCTTGCCCGCGGGCTGGAAGACGCAGAACCCCTTCGGCTCCACCTACTTCGCCGCCCAGGCGATGGCCGCGGAGATGTCCAGCGGCGTGCCCGCCCTCTGGTTCATCGACCAGAGCGGCGCCGACGTGGCCTCGCTGGTCACCGGCATCTCGGCGAAGTTCACCCGCAAGGCCACCTCCCGGGCGCGCTTCGTCTTCGCCGACGGCGCCGCCATGCGCGCCGCCATCGACCGTGCGGCGCAATCCGTGGACCCCGTGGTCTTCACCGCCCGCTCGGTGGGCACCCAGGGCGACGGCTCGCAGATCGCCGAGTTCGAGGTGGAGTGGAGCTTCAAGAAACGCGCCTCAAACCATTGACGTGATCGTGGACGGCGACGGCGACGTGGCCGTGAGCGAAGCCCTCACTTCAGCTTCGCCATCTCCTGGTCCACCCCGTGCGCCCGGGCGAACGCCGGGTCCGCGCTCTTCAGTTCCGCGAAGCTCCGCGCCGCCCCTTCCTTGTCCCCCTGCTGCGCCTTCAGCCTCCCCATCTCGTACAGCGCCCGCGGCTGCCGGGGATCGATCTGCAGCGCGTGCGCCAGCGTGCGCTGGGCCATCTCCATCCGCCCCAGCCCGCGCATCGCCCCGCCCATCGCCGCCGAGGTGCGGGCGTCGTTGGGCCGCATGGGCATCACCCGCACCGCCGCGTCGCGCGCCTCCTGGTAGCGGCCCTGGTCGAGGTCCTTCTCGCTCTCGGCGAGAAGCTCGTCCAGCCCCTTCTCCAATTCGGGCGTCCGCTCGGTGTTCGCCACCGCCTCCTCGAGGTTCTTCACCTCCTCCGAGGTCGGCTCGGCGGCCGCCGGGGCGCCGCCGTGGCTCATCGGCGCTCCGGGCTGGTTGCCTTCGATGGGCGGATGGCCGGGAGGAAGGTCGTTGCGCGCCACCGGCGGGTGCCCCGGGGGCAGGTCGCCCTGCGCGGCGGCCTCCCCTTCGGGCCGCGGCTTGAACACCTCGTCCGCCTTGGGCAGGGTCTCGCGCACGATCGCGGCCCGGGGCGAGTCGGGCGCCACCTTGAGCAGCCGCTGCCAGTACTTCTTGCCCTCCTCCAGCCGCTTCTTGTCGCCGTTCGACTGCTCGAGGAGGATGGCCCCGACGAAGAAGAGCGACTCCGGGTGGTCGGGCGAGCGGGCCAGCACCTTGCGGTGCTCCGCCAGCGCCGAATCCGGATTGCCGATCAGGTAGAAGGAGTTTCCCCTGCGGGCGGTGTCCTGCAGCGCCAGATCCAGCGCGGTGTCCAGGCAGCGGAGGTGGTGCGGCGGGTCGAGGTTGCGCGCCGCCTCCGCGATCTTCGCCAGCCCGTACTCCGGGCCGCTGCGGCGGCAGACCGCGGGCAGATCGGCGGCCGGCTTCACGCCTTTGGCCCGGAGCGCGTCCGCTTCCGCCTGCGCCGGCGCCGACAGCTCCTCCGCCTCGCGGAAGGAGTCCACCGCCTCCAGGTAGCGCCCGTTGTCGTAGTAGAGGTTGCCCAGCGCCGAGACCACCTCGAACGTCTTGGGCTTGTCCTTGATCTGGTCCTTGAGCCGGTCGACCTCGGCGAGGAGCGCCTGGGACGAGCTCCCCTCGCCGCCCCGCGCGGCAGGAGCGGGCGCGGGCTGGGAAGGCTTGCAGGCGAAGATCAAAACGCCAAGGGCGCAGGCGGCGCGTCTCATGCCTCTCATCGCAGCGGATCTAACACGGCCCGCTCACTGCCGCCGCGCGGGATCCTCCTCCGGGTCCAGCTC
>DATKAG010000327.1:0-3526 GCA_035498355.1 Myxococcales bacterium
CGCCGCTACCGCGCCGAGCGGACGCCGGCCGCCCTCCGCGCCGCCCTGCTGGGCACGGTGATCATCGCCGCCGCGCTGATCGCTGCCCTCATCCTGCTGGTCCTCCTGGGCCGCCGTCTCGACGGCCTTCTGGAGAGGCGCCTGCACAGCCAGATCCGCCACGTGCAGATCAAGTCCTACCGGCTGATCGACGCCGAGCTGATCTGGAAGGCCCTCCAGCGGACGCTGAGCACGCTGCGGGCCCTGCTCATGCTCGCGGCCGCCTTCGTCGCCCTCGGCCTCGCCCTGCGGCGGTTCCCCGGGACGCGCGAGCTGGCGCACAACCTGCTCTCCTACCTGCTGGGTCCGCTGCGGGCCATGGGAGTCGCGGCGCTCGACGCCCTCCCCAACCTGATCTTCCTCGTCGTCCTGGTGGTGATCGTCCGCTCCCTCCTCAAGGCGACGCGACTTTTCTTCGACGCGGTAGGCGCGGGCCACCTCACCGTCCAGTCCTTCGAAGCCAGCTGGGCGGCGCCCACGTACCGGCTGGTGCGGATCGCGGTGGTCGCCTTCTCGCTCATCGTCGCCTACCCCTACATCCCCGGATCGGGCAGCGATGCCTTCAAGGCCATCTCCATCTTCGCCGGCATCCTCTTCTCCCTGGGATCCTCCTCCGTCATCTCCAGCGTCATCGCCGGCTACGCCATGACCTACCGGCGGACTTTCCGCATGGGCGACCGGGTGAAGATCGGCGAGGTGGTCGGCGACGTCGAGCAGGTCGGCGTGATGGTCACCCGGCTGCGCACCCTCAAGAACGAGGAAGCGGTGATCCCCAACTCCCAGATCCTCCAGGGGGAGGTGGTGAACTACAGCGCCTACGCCCGCCAGGGCGGCCTCATCCTCCACACCCGGGTGGGCATCGGCTACGAGGTCCCCTGGCGCCAGGTGGAGGCCATGCTGCTGCTCGCCGCCGACCGGACTCCGGGAGTGCTGCGGGAGCCGCGGCCCTTCGTCCTGCAGAGCGGCCTGGCGGACTTCTGCGTGAACTACGAGCTGAACGTCTACTGCGACCAGGCGAACGCCATGCTGGAGCTCTACACCGAGCTGCACCGCCGGGTGCTCGACGTCTTCAACGAGCACGGCGTGCAGATCATGACCCCCGCCTACCAGCGCGACCCGGAGCAGCCGAAGATCGTCCCTCGCGACCAGTGGTACGCGGCCCCGGCCCGGATGGAGCCGGCGGATCCGGCTGCGCCCACCGCGGCCACGAAGTGACCGTGAGGCCCGCCTGCGCCGCGGCGTGCCTGATCGCTTCGTTGTCCCTGGCCGCCTTCGCCGATCCGGAGGTGGCCGAGGAGAAGCCCAAGCTCGCCCTCACCTTTGGCAAGTTCTGGATCACTCCGCTGCTGGGGCCGGCGTACACGCCCGAGCTGGGGTTCCTCATCGCCGGAGGGGCGCTGCTCAGCTACAAGTTCGACGACCAGAGCCCGCGCTCCTCGGCGCCGGTGGCCCTCAGCCTGAGCACCACCGGGGCCAAGGTCTTCACCATCAAGCCGTCCATGTACTTGATGGAGGACAAGCTGCGCGTCGACTTCTACTACGGCAACAAGTCGATGACCGACAACTACTTCGGGGTGGGCTACCAGGCAGGAAACACCACCGTCCTGGGGCCGGACACGACCCAGTATCACCGCGACCTCTGGCAGCTGAACGGCTCGGTGCTTTGGCGCGTGCGGGAGAGCCTCTACTTCGGCGGGATCTACGATTTCAGCACCACCACCGCTTCGCAGCTCGCCGCCCAGATGGCGCAGGACCCCCACGTGGTGGACCAGGGCACCTACTTCAAGAACTCGGGGCTGGGACCGAGCCTGCGCTTCGACTCGCGCGACTTCCCCCAGAACGCGTTCAAGGGCTGGTACCTCCAGGCGTCGTACCTCTTCTACCGCCCCGGCCTGGGGGGCACCACCAACTACAACATCCTCGACGTCGATTACCGGCAGTACATGTCCGTGGGCCGCCCCGGGGTGACGCTGGCCTGGAACATCCGCACCCGCAGCGGCGCCGGCGACGTGCCCTGGACCGAGCTCTCTTTCCTCGGCTCGGGCAGCGACCTGCGCGGATATCGCGAAGGGCGCTACCGCGACGGCACCATGATCTACGGGCTGCTCGAGTTCCGCTGGATGGATCTGAAGGGGCTCAACCCGCAGGGCGAGCCGCTCTTCGGGCTGAACGGGGTGGTGAGCTGGATCGGCATGGGCACCATGGGGAGCAGCTACCAGCACCTCAACTGCATCTTGCCCAACTTCGGGGTGGGCTACCGGATCGTCGTGCAGGGGCGGATGGCGGTGCGGCTCGACATGGGCGCAGGCCGGGAGTCCACCGGGTTCTACTTCAGCTTCAACGAGTCGTTCTGAGATTCCTCAGAGGTGGGCCCAGGCGCTGCCGAACTGGATGTAGAGGGCGAAGCCGTCCTTGCCGAAGGCGAAGTCCGCGCCCATGTGCAGGCCCACCTTGCGGGCCAGCTCGTAGCGGAATCCCGCGCCCCCGGTGACCACGGCCTGCGAGCGGTCGAAGCCGAGGAAGCTGTTCCAGGCTCCGCCCGCGCCGCCGAATCCCACCAGGCTGAAGCGCTTCCAGAACTGCCAGCGCAGCTCCACTTCCACCTCGGCGGCCTCCTCGCCCTGGTAGCGAAGCCTGGGCGCCCCGCGCAGGTCCACGTAGGGCCGCAGGTAGAAGGGGCCGTCGCCGAAGCTGAAGCCGGCCCCGGCTTTCACCCCGAGGAAGAGCTCCCTGGGGAGCAGCGGCAAGTACCCGATGGCGGTGAGATCGAACAGCTCGAACCAGGGCCCGTCGCTCTGGTGGATGAAGGAGAAGCCCGCCTCGCCGAAGAGCCCGCGGGTGGGGGTGAAGATGTTGTCCCGGGTGTCGAACTGGAGCAGCGGCCGGAAGGAGAGCAGCGTGACCTGCTGATCGCTGGGCACGGATCCGCCCCCGTTCACGTCCACCTCCGTCTTCCCCAGGAGCACGCCCAGTCCTGCGAAGAGGGGGGTGGAGGCGATGCGGTAGGCGGCCGATCCGCCGAGGATGCTGGCCTGCAGGTTGTAATTGACCGGGTTCCGGGAGAGGGAGGCGTCGTCGCCCAGGCCGTAGTACTTGAGGTTCAGGGAGAAGTATCCCAGCCCCGCGAGCGTGTGCAGGTCGCCCCGGAGGAAGTTTCCCGAGTATAGCCCCATGGCGCCCCAGGACTGGCTCTCCGTGTAGAGGCCGCCGATCACGTAGAGGTCGGGCCGCGCGCCGGGGCCGGCGGAGAGATCGCGATCGACGAAGACCAGCGCCCCCGCCGCCCCGTAACCGACCGCCGGCTCGGTGATGGGCGCGATCACCGGCACCGCGCCGTAGACCTTTTCCAGGAAGCCGCTGACGTCGAACCAGCCGTCGTCCGGATAGATGAAGGGCGACGGCTTCTCTTCGGCGCGCGACGCCGCCGCGCAGAGCAGCAGCGTCAGCAGGACTCTCACTGCGACTTGGGCGTGGTCGCCTGGAGGAA
>DATKAG010000328.1:0-14648 GCA_035498355.1 Myxococcales bacterium
GCGGAAAACGAGCTGATCCGGGCCGAGAACCTGGAGCTGCAGAACCGCTGGCGCGAGGCGGAGCAGAAGTTTGCCCACATCAACGACGAGCTGGACCGCGTCAAGCGCCTGAACGCCAACCTGCGGCACATCACTTCCCTCAACGATCCCGACCGCAAGCTCTCCATGCCCCAGCCAGAGCCGGGGCAGAGCGCGCCGGAGTTCGTGGGCGGCGGCATCGCCACCGAGCCGGCGCAGTCGGGGATGGGCGCCGTGGGCATGGGCAAGCCGGTGCGGACGGTGGGCGGGGAGGGGCGGATGATCGCCGACGGCGACGCCAAGCCCTCTCCCGCCTCGCCCGACGACGGCGATCTGCTCAAGCAGCTGGACAGCCTGGACAAGAAGGTGAAGGTGCAGGAGCAGGAGGCCCGGGCCCTGAAGAGCTACTTCGAGGACCAGCAGGCCCTGCTCGCCTCCGCGCCCTCCATCTGGCCGGTCCGCGGCTGGGTGACCTCCGACTTCTCCGTCCGCCTCGACCCCTACACCGGCGAGCGGGTGATGCACGAAGGGATGGACGTGGCCACCGCGATGGGCACGCCGGTGCGGGCGCCCGCCGACGGCACGGTGGTCTTCGCCGGCCAGGAAGGCGGCTACGGGCACGTGCTGGTGCTCGACCACGGCTACGGGCTGAAGACGCGCTACGGCCACCTGCAGCGCATCGACGTGAAGGTGGGCGAGAAGGTGAAGCGCGGGCAGTTCATCGCGGCGGTGGGAAATACCGGCCGCAGCACCGGGCCCCACCTGCACTACGAGGTGCGGGTGAACGGGGTGGCGGACAATCCCCGGAAATTCATCCTGGAGGAATAGACGTTGCCGTCGACGCGGACGTTGACGTGGACGGCGACGGCGACGTGAACGTGGCCGTGGACGATCGCCCTCGTATTGACAACGGCTTGAAGGGCCTTACGCTTGGTCGGATGCGCGGCTCACTTGCGGCGGCGTGCGCGGCGGTTCTGGTCGGGCTTTCGCCCGCCGGCGCGCTTCCGCTCGCCTCCTGGGCAGCCGCCGCCACCTGCACGCAGGCCGACGCCGCGGCGCACGCCCAGGCGGTTTCCGCGGGACGCGCCGCCGGCACCCGGTCGGTAGCCGTGGCCGCCGCCCGGCCCGAGGCGCCCGCCCCGTCGGGGCAGTCCGCCCGGGCCATCTGGCGCGCTCCCGGCGGTCCGGCGCCCAGCCGGGCTCCTCCGGCAGCCTGATCTTCCGGTACAGCCGTTCCGTCCTTCTTGCGCGCCCGGCGCGCATCCCCTTTTCGCAGGACCGATCATGTTCGACTACGTCATCAAGAAGATCGTCGGCACCAAGAACCAGCGCGAGCTCAAGCGCATGCACCCGGTGGTGGCCCGCATCAACGAGCGGGAGCCCTGGGCGAAGTCGCTCTCCGACGAGCAGATCCGCGAGCAGGTGCAGGCCTGGCGCAAGGAGGTGGCCGACGTCCCGGGGCCGCAGAAGTCCGAGGTGCTGGACCGGGTCCTCCCCGACTGCTTCGCCCTCACGCGCGAGAGCAGCGTGCGCGCCCTGGGCATGCGGCACTTCGACGTCCAGCTCATCGGCGGGATGGGGCTGCACAAGGGGATGATCGCGGAGATGAAGACCGGCGAAGGGAAGACGCTGGTCGCCACCCTGCCCTGCGTGCTCAACGCCCTGGAGGGCAAGGGCGTGCACGTGGTCACGGTCAACGACTACCTGGCCCGCCGCGACGCGGAGTGGATGGGGCGCATCTACCGGCAGATGGGGCTCTCGGTGGGCTGCGTGGTGCACGGCCTCACCGACCGCCAGCGGCAGAAGGAGTACGGGGCGGACATCACCTACGGGCAGAACAACGAGTTCGGCTTCGACTACCTGCGCGACAACATGAAGTTCCGCCTCGCCGATTACGTCCAGCGCGAGCTGCACTACGCCATCGTGGACGAGGTGGACTCCATCCTCATCGACGAGGCCCGCACCCCGCTGATCATCAGCGGCCCCTCCGAGGAGTCGACCGACAAGTACTACAAGATCAACAAGGTGATCCCCGGCCTGGTCCGCGACCGCGACTTCACCGTGGACGAGAAGGCCCGCTCGGTGGTGCTCACCGACGAGGGGGTGGAGAAGGTGGAGGGCAAGCTGGGAGTCCCGAACCTCTACGACCCCGAGCAGATCGAGACCCTGCACCACGTGGAGCAGGCGCTGCGGGCGCACACCCTCTACCGCAAGGACCACGAGTACGTAGTCAAGGACGGCGAGGTGATCATCGTCGACGACTTCACCGGCCGGCTGATGCCCGGGCGCCGCTGGAGCGACGGCCTGCACCAGGCGGTGGAGGCGAAGGAGAACGTGAAGATCGAGAACGAGAACCAGACCCTGGCCACCGTCTCGTTCCAGAACTACTTCCGCCTCTACACCAAGCTGGCGGGCATGACCGGCACCGCCGACACCGAGGCGTCCGAGTTCGCCCAGATCTACAAGCTGGAAGTGCTGGTGATCCCCACCAACCGGGTGAACATCCGCAAGGACTTGCAGGACACCGTCTACAAGACCGAGCGCGAGAAGTTCAAGGCAGTGTGCGACGACGTGGAGGAGCGCTGGAAGAAGGGCCAGCCGGTGCTGGTGGGCACGGTGAGCATCGCCAAGAGCGAGGTGCTCTCCGGCCTCCTGAAGAAGCGGGGCGTGCAGCACGACGTGCTCAACGCCAAGCAGCACGAGCGGGAGGCGGAGATCGTCGCCCAGGCCGGGCGCAAGGGGCGCATCACCATCTCCACCAACATGGCCGGCCGCGGCACCGACATCCTCCTCGGCGGCAACCCGGAGTTCCTCGCCAAGCGCGAGGTGGGCCCCGAGCCCAGCCCGGTGGAGATCGAGGGCCGGCTGGTGCAGGCCCGGGTGGAGAAGGCCAAGGCGGATGGGGACGGGAAGTTCCCCCCGGTGACCGCGGCCGAGGTGGAGCAGGTGTACCGGGCCGAGCACGCCGCCTGGAAGGAGCGGCACGACGCGGCGGTGGCGAAGCACAAGGGGGAGTGCGCCAAGGAGCACGACGAGGTGGTGGGGCTGGGCGGCCTGCACATCCTCGGCACCGAGCGGCACGAGTCGCGGCGCATCGACAACCAGCTTCGCGGCCGCTCCGGCCGGCAGGGAGATCCCGGCTCCTCCAAGTTCTACCTCTCGCTGGAGGACGACCTGATGCGGATCTTCGCCAGCGACCGCATCTCCAAGCTGATGGACACCTTCGGGGTGCAGGAGAACGAGCCCATCGAGCACCCCTGGCTGACCAAGGCCATCCAGGGGGCGCAGGAGCGGGTGGAGGGGCAGAACTTCGACATCCGCAAGAACCTGCTGGAGTACGACGACGTGATGAACCAGCAGCGCAAGACCATCTACGCCATGCGCAAGGAGGTGCTGGCGGCGGGCGCCGGGGTGCCGCTGGTCTGGTTCACCGAGGACGCGAAGACGAAGAAGAAGACCCGCCACGAGAAGGCGGTCACCTGGAAGGACCAGGAGGAGCACCTCTACGACCTGATCGAGGACCTGATCATCGAGGCGGTGGACGAGGCGGTGCCGCGGGGGAAGAACGAGGAGTTCGACGCCAAGGGGCTGCAGCAGAGGGTGCGCGAGCAGTTCAACGTGGACATGGGGTTCGAGGGGGCGGGGGCCGACAAGGAGAAGCTGCAGCTGGAGATCTTCAACGTGGTGGAGAAGAAGCTGAAGGCCAAGTTCGAGGGCCTGGGCGACGATTTCCGCCTCTACACCCAGTGGCTCTACCTGAACACCATCGACCAGCTGTGGAAGGACCACCTGCTGCAGATGGACCACCTGCGCCAGGGCATCCACCTGCGCGGGTACGGGCAGAAGGATCCGAAGATCGAATACAAGAAGGAAGGCTTCGAACTCTTCCAGATCATGAAGGGCCGCATCGCCGCCAGCACCATCTCCATGGTGATGCGGGTGGAGCCGGTGCAGCCGCAGGCGGCCGCCACGCCCCAGCCGGCGCAGGGCCGCGCCTCGGCCTCGCTGCCTCCCTTGCCGCAGCGCCGGCAGCAGCAGACCGTCGAGTCGCACGGGGAGTCGCCGGCCGCCGCCGCGGGCGGCCAGGGCGGGGCGGTGGTGCAGAACCAGACCGCGCCCATCGTGCGCGCCGGGCCGCGAGTAGGTCGGAACGACCCCTGCCCCTGCGGGTCGGGAAAGAAATACAAGAAGTGCCACCTCCCGCTGGAGCAGGGCGGGGCGGGCGCTTCCGACCAGACTTGAGCGGGCGCTTCCCCGGCCGCAAAGCGGCCGGCCAAAGAGCGGCCCGGCGCCCCGGGCGCAGACTTGCGAAGGCCTGCCGATCCTGTTAGATCGCCCCCTTCTTTCCGGGCTTTTTTTGGAAAGAAAGGCTCTTTCCGCAGCACAAATACGCACACCTCCCGATCAGGGCGGGGTTCCCGCGAGGGCCCGCTTTGGCGCGACGGAGGTGGAGGAGAAAACGGATGTCGGAGCACGTGGAAACAGCAGTGCCTACGCCTGCCTCGCCGCCTCCCGCGGCAGCAGGCGCGGAAGCGCAAGGAATGCAGCAGGCCATGCAGCCGGCCCAGGGCATCACCATGCGCCAGCTTCTCGAGGCCGGAGTCCACTTCGGCCACCAGACCAAGCGCTGGAACCCGAAGATGAAGCCGTACATCTTCGGCGCCCGCAACGGGATCTACATCGTCGACCTGCAGAAGACGGTGCGGCTGGCGCGCGAGGCCTTCAAGTTCGTCAGCGACGTCTGCTCGCGCGGCGGCTCGGTGCTGATGGTGGGCACCAAGAAGCAGGCGCAGGACGCGGTGGTGGAGGAGGCGACGCGGTCCGGGCAGTTCTACGTGGTCAACCGCTGGCTGGGCGGCACCCTCACCAACTTCAAGACCATCAAGAGCGGCATCGACCGGCTGAAGGCGCTGGAGAAGATGTCCGGCGACGGCACCTTCGAGAAGCTGCCCAAGAAGGAAGTGGCCCTGCTGCAGAACGAGATGGAGAAGCTGAAGAAGAACCTGGGCGGCATCCAGGAGATGACCCGGCTTCCCGGCTGCCTCTTCGTGATCGATCCGAAGAAGGAGCACATCGCCATCCACGAGGCCACCCGGCTGGGGATCCCCATCGTGGCGCTGGTGGACACCAACTGCGACCCCGAGGGCATCGAGTACGTGATTCCGGGCAATGACGACGCCATCCGCTCCATCCGCCTCTTCTGCGCCAAGATCGCGGACGCGGCCATCGAAGGCAAGGCGCGCTACCAGGCGCACCACGCCGGCGAGCCGCAGCAGGCGGAGGAGGAGGAGACGCCCGATCGCGACGCCGCCTCCGAGCGGCGCGGGCGGCGCGACGGTCGCCGGGGCGGGCCGCGCGGCGGCCGCGGCGAGCGGCGGCCGATGATGCGGGCGGAGTCCGAGCCGGCCCCCGGGCCGATCGTGGAGCACAAGCCCACGCTGGGCGGCGGAGGAGAGAGCGCGCCGGCAGAGGGCGGGGAAGAGAAGACCGAGGAGTAATTCGAAATGGCAAAGAAGGAAGTCACGTCCGCGATGGTGAAGGAGCTTCGCGAGAAGACCGGCGCGGGGATGATGGATTGCAAGAAGGCGCTGCTGGAGTCGGACGGCGACATCGACAAGGCCGTCACCTGGCTGCGGGAGAAGGGGCTGGCGACGGCGGGGAAGAAGGCCGGGCGCAGCGCCACCGAAGGCGCCGTGGGCAGCTACATCCATCTGGGCGGGAAGATCGGCGTGCTGGTGGAGGTGAACTGCGAGACCGACTTCACCGCCCGCAACGAGAAGTTCCAGGCGCTGGTGAAGGACGTGGGCATGCAGATCGCGTGGAGCGACCCGAAGTGGCTGCGGCGCGAGGACGTTCCCGCGGACGAGCTCGACAAGGAAAAGAGCGCGATTCGAGGCGAGCTGCGCGAGCAGGGCAAGCCCGAGGCGATGTGGGAGAAGATCCTTCCGGGGAAGCTCGAAAAGTTCTACGCCAAGCACTGTCTCCTGGATCAGGCATTCTTCCGCGATCCGGACGGCAAGCGCACCGTCAAGGACGAGGTCACCGCTGCCATCGGCGTGATTGGCGAGAACATCCAGATTCGCCGCTTCACTCGCTACGCCCTGGGCGAGGGCTTGACGAAGGAAACGAAGGACTTCGCCGCCGAAGTGAGCGCGGCCGTCAACGCCGGCAAGAAGTAGCCTAGGCCCGGGCTTCGCCCGCTGCCTGCACCGTGCGGATGGCGATCTCCGGCTGGGCGGCGAAGGCGCGCTTCACCGGGCAGCTGGAAGCGGCCACCTGCAACGCGTGCAGGTATTTCTCCGGGAACGACGCCGGGACGTGCACGTCGATGGTGACGCCCGAGAGGGTCCCCCGCTCGAACTGCGCCTTCTCCTCGATGCGGATCTGGTCGGTGGGGATGCCGCGCGAGCTGCAGAAGGCGAGCACGTAGACGCCGGCGCAGGCGCCCATCGAGGCGAGGAACAGGTCGAACGGCTCGGGCGCAGATCCGTCGCCGCCGTGCGCAACGCTCTGGTCGGTGTGGACAACGAACGAGCCCACCGCCACGTCCACCCTCTTCTTCCCCGGGAACCACACGGAAAGCTCCACGAGCCACCTCCTTTCCACAGGTGTGAGCAACCGGTGTGCCGCGGGATTCACTCTCGTTTCCCCATCCCGGAGCGAAAAACCTGCGCGCGGTGATAAGGACAGGCGCATGCAGGGCGACCGCGAGCGGATCGAACAGGGATTCCGCGAGCTGCGGGACCGGATCGTCGCCGGCCTGCAGGCGCTGGAGGGCCCGGCAGCGACGTTTCGCCGCACCGCCTGGCAGCGGCCGGGCGGCGGCGGCGGCGAGATGAGCGAGCTGCGCGGCGAGCTGTTCGAGAAAGGCGGCTGCAACTTCTCCGCGGTGCACGGCGAGAAGTTCCCGCCCGCTCCGCCGGGAGCGGCGCCGGCCGCCCACGGCGACGACGTGCAGCCGCCACGCTCCGAGGAGATCGCCGGCAAGCCGTTCTTCGCCACCGGCGTCTCCCTGGTCCTGCACCCGAAGAACCCGTTCGTCCCGGTGGCGCACATGAACGTGCGCTACCTGGAGGCGGGGGAGCTCTGCTGGTTCGGCGGGGGGATGGACCTGACGCCGTTCCATCCCTTCCCGGAGGACACCGCCCACTTCCACTCCGTGCTCCAGGAGGCCTGCGGGCCCGACCGGTACGCGCGCTTCTCGCAGTGGGCGCGCGAGTACTTCTTCATCCCCCACCGCGGCTCGGAGCGCGGAGCGGGCGGCGTGTTCTTCGACTATTTGCGCGGGGCCGGGGAGTGGAAGTTCGTCCAGCGGATCGGCGCGGCGTTCCTGCCCGCGTACTCCCCCCTCGTGGAGCGCCGCCGCTCGACGCCCTGGACGGAGGCCGACCGCGCCGCCCAGCTTCGCTGGCGGGGCCGCTACGTGGAGTTCAACCTCATCTACGACCGCGGCACGCTCTTCGGCCTGAAGAGCGGAGGCAACGTGGAGGCGATCTTCATGAGCCTCCCGCCGCTGGTGAGCTGGTGAACGACCCGCCGTTCTCGAGGATGACGAAGCGCGCGCTCCCCGGCTCGCGCAGCGCCTCGCGCAGCTTCGCCTCCGCCTCGCCGTCGGACTCGTCGCCCTGGGCGAAGGTGCCAAAGTGGATGGGGATGCTCACCTCCGCCCGCAGCGCGCGCGCCGCGATGGCGGCGTCGCGCGCGTCCAGGTGCACGGCGCCGAAGAGATCGTGCGGCCGCCCCGGCGCGATGGGGAGCAGCGCCACCCGGGCGGGCCCGAACCTGTCCTCGATCTCCTGGAACTGCGGGCCGTATCCCGTGTCGCCGGCGAAGTACACCGTCCCCGAAGGGGAGCGGAGGACGAAGCCGAGCCAGAGTCGCCCGTTGTGGTCGCAGGCGCCCCGGCGGCAGTGGTGCCGCGCCGGCACACCCCAGACCCTCAAGCCGCCCACTCCGGCCCACTGCCACCAGTCCAGCTCGGTGACAGAGGTGATCCCCACGGTGGAGAGCAGGCCGGCCTGGCCCAGCCCGACGAGGAACCGGGGATGGTGCGCCCGGGCCAGCCGCTGCAGGGTGGGGATGTCCATGTGGTCGTAGTGGTCGTGGCTGATGAGGACGGCGTCGATGGGGGGAAGGTCCTCGAACCGCAAACCCGGCGGGCGGTGGCGCCGGCGCGCGAGGAACGGGACCGGGCCAGCCACCTCGCCCCAGATCGGGTCGGTGAGCAGGTTGACGCCGTCCATCTGCACCAGGACCGTGGCGTGGTTCACCAGGGTGATCCGCAGCTCGCCCTTGCCCACGCGCCGGGGTGGCGGGGGGCCCGGCTGCGCATCCGCGAATTCCGGCCACCGGCCCGGGGTCCGGCCCCGGCCCCAGCGGGCGATGTCGGAGAGCGTTGGCTCTCCCGGAACTTCGTTGTGGAAGCCCTCGCCGTCGAAATGGTCGCTGACCGGCCCGTGCCAGCGGGGGCCGGAAAACTCGCAGCAGCCCGCGCAGAGCAGGGAGACGAGGAGCACGCGCATCAACCTCGCATGATAAAAGGCCCCATGCCCGATCCGCTCGAAGATCTGGCGTCGCTGGTGACCGCCAAGGCGCTGGAGCGGCTGCGCGCGGAGCGGGCAGGACGGGAGCGGCCCACCTGCGCCACGCCCCCGGAGCAGCCCAAGGAGTGCGATCCGGGAGGTTGCTCTCCTTGCGAGGAGAAGGCGGGCTGCGCGGCCCGCGAGCTGCACGAGATCGGCACCGCCCGCCTCACTCCCCTCGCCATCCGCACCAGCCGCGACCTGGCGCCGTACATCGATCACACGCTGCTCAAGCCCGAGGCCACGCGCGAGGACCTGGTCAAGCTCTGCGACGAGGCGCGCAAGTACGGGTTCGCCACCGTCTGCGTGAACTCGGGCAACGTGGCCCTCTGCGCCCGGCTGCTCGAAGGCTGCGGCGCAAGGCCCATCGCGGTGGTGGGGTTTCCCTTGGGCGCCGCGACCACGGGGGCCAAGGCGTTCGAGGCGCGGGAGGCGATCCGGGCCGGGGCGGCCGAGATCGACATGGTGATCAACATCGGCCAGCTCAGGGCGAAGGACTACGGCGCCGTGGAGAGCGACATCCGCGAGGTGGTGCAGGCGGCGCGGCCGCGGCCGGTCAAGGTGATCCTGGAAACCGGGGCCCTCACCCGGGACGAGAAGGTGATCGGCTGCGCGCTGGCCAAGGCGGCCGGGGCGGCCTTCGTCAAGACCAGCACGGGCTTCGGCCCCGGCGGGGCGACGGCCGAGGACGTGGCCCTGATGCGCGAGATCGTGGGCGAGGACGTAGGGGTGAAGGCGAGCGGGGGCGTGCGCACGGCCGCGGACGCCAGGAGGATGGTGGAGGCGGGCGCGAACCGGCTGGGGGCGAGCGCCAGCGTAGCCATCGTCACCGGCAGAAACGGGAGCGCCAGGTACTGAGATGGGCCGGTTCGTCGCCATCGTGATCGATTCCTGCGGCGCGGGGGAGCTTCCCGACGCCGCGGCCTACGGCGATGCCGGCGCCAACACGCTGGCGAACTGCGCCCGCCGGGTGGGCGGGCTCGCGCTCCCCACCCTGGCGAGCTGGGGGCTGGGGAACATCACCGCCATCGAAGGCTGCCCTCCGGCCGCCGGGCCGCGGGCATCGTTCGGGCGCATGGCGGAGCTCTCCCAGGGCAAGGACACCACCACCGGCCACTGGGAGATGATGGGCATCGTGCTGGGGAAGGGCTTCACCACTTTCCCCCAGGGGTTCCCGAAGGAGCTGATGGATCGCTGGGTGCGGCTCTCGGGCGCGCCTGGATACCTGGGCAACAAGACCGCCAGCGGGACGGCGATCCTCGACGAGCTGGGAGAGGAGCACCTCCGGACCGGGCTGCCCATCGTCTACACCAGCGCCGACAGCGTGTTCCAGATCGCCGCGCACGAGAGGAAGACGCCGCTGGAGACGCTCTACGCCTGGTGCGAGGCGGCGCGCACGCTGGGCAAGGAGTACGGGCTGGCGCGGGTGATCGCCCGCCCCTTCGTGGGAGAGGGGCGCGGCCATTTCCGCCGCACCTACGACCGGCGCGACTTTTCCCAGCCGCCGCCGCCGGGGAGCGTGCTCGATCTGCTGGCGGCGGCCGGCGTGCGCACCACGGGGGTGGGGAAGATCCCCGACATCTACGACGGGCAGGGGATCGCCGAGTCGGTGCACACCGAGGGGAACGCCGACGGCCTGCGCAAGACGGAGGAGATCCTCCGGCGGATGCCCGGGGGGTTCCTCTTCGTCAACCTGGTGGACACCGACATGCTCTACGGGCACCGGCGCGATCCGGTGGGCTACGCCAGGGCGCTGGTGGAGATCGACGCGGCGCTGCCCGCCCTCGCCTCCGCCCTGCGGGAAGGGGATCTGCTGGTCCTCACCGCCGATCACGGCAACGATCCCACCTTTCCCGGATCGGACCACACCCGCGAATACGTGCCCGTGCTGGCGTACTCGCCGGGGCGCCGGTCCGGCGCGGAGCTGGGGACGCGGCAGAGCTTCGCGGACCTGGGGGCGACGGTGGCGGAGTACTTCGGCGTGCGCGCTCCGCGCGGACAGAGCTTCCTGCGGGCGGTGGCCTGATGGGCGAGGAGAGCACGGCCCTGGAGGCGCTGTTCCGCTTCAGCCACGGGCACCGCGTGCGCTACGAGGAGGTGGACGCGCAGGGCATCGTGGGGAGCGCGAGCTGGCTGGGCCTCTTGCAGCTGGGCCGCAACGAGTACCTGCGCTACCTGGGCCTGATGCTGGAGGGCAGCTCGCGCGCCCCGGTGCAGCCGGTGGTGCGGCGGGCGGTGGTCGAGCACCTCGCGCCGGCGCGCTTCGACGACGCGCTGGCCATCCGGGTGCGCACCGCCCGGCTGGGCAACCGCAGCGCCCACCTGGAGTACATCGTGGACAACGTGGACACCGGGCTGCGCCCCCTGGTGGGAGCGACCCTGATCGTCTGCGTGGAGCAGTCCACCCTGCGCAGCATGCCCTGGCCGCAGGTCTTCCGGCAGCGGGTGCTGGAGCTGGAAGGGGAGAACTGCCAGGTGGGGCAGCGGTGAATCAGCCTTCGGGGTCGTAGGGCACGCCGTCGGCCGCGGGGGCGCGGGCGCGGCCGATGCCCAGGGCCAGCACCGCCAGGGTGAGGGCGTAGGGGAGGGCGAGGAAGATCCCCTCCAGGCGGAGATCGGCCGCGTGCAGGGAGAAGGAGAGCTGGCGCTGGAGGGCGTCGCCGGCGGCGAAGAAGAACGCCGCCGCGGCGGCGCCCAGCGGAGTCCACCCCCCGAACACCACCGCGGCCAGCGCCATGAAGCCCTGGCCAGCGGGCATCCGGGAGTCGAACTGGCCGAGCAGGCCGACGGACAGGGTGGCGCCGCCCACGCCGGCGAGGACGCCGCTGCCCAGGACGCAGAGGGCGCGCAGGGGGAGCACCCGGACGCCGAGGGTGGCGGCCGCCCGCGGGTGCTCGCCCACCGCGCGCACCCGCAGGCCCGAAGGCGTCCAGCGCAGCCAGACGTGGAAGAGCAGGGGCGCGAGCAGCGCGGCGTAGGCCAGCGCGGAATGGCCGAAGCGGTCGCGCGGCAGGGCGGGCGCTTCCGGGCTCACGCCGGGGGATCCGAACATCGCTTGCAAGAGGTAGGTGACGAGGCCGAGCGCCACCAGGTTGAGCGCGATCCCGCTCACCACCTGGTCGGCGCGGAAGCGCAGGGAGAGAAGGGCGTGCACCGCCGCCGCCCCCGCACCCGCCAGAGCGCCGCAGGCAAGGCCGAGCCAGGGCGAGCCGGTGAAGATGGCCCCGGCCGCCGCGGCGAAGGCGCCGAAGCGCATCATTCCTTCCAGGCCGATGTTCACCACCCCGGCGCGCTCGCTGAGCACGCCGCCCAGGGCGGCGAAGACCAGGGGCGGCGCAAAGTCGAGGATCAGGTTCACGCGTCCCCCGCGGGAATGGGGGCGGAGCGGCCGCGGAGCCGCGCCAGCAGCGGCTGGAAGATGCGGGGAGCGGCCACCAGCAGCACCGCCAGGCCCTGCGTCAATTCGGCGAACGATGGGTGGATGCCCACCAATTGCAGGCGGGTGGCCCCGGCGCGCAAGGCGCCGAAGACGAAGGCGGCCAGCGCGCTCCCCCAGACGCCGCCGCCGCCCACCAGCGCCACCGCGATGCCGTCGAAGCCGTAGCCCGTGCGGAAGACGCCGGGATAGCGGTGCTCCGTGCCCAGGATGAGGAGGGCGCCGGCGAGTCCGGCCAGGGCGCCCGAGAGCGCCATCGCCTCGCAGATGCGCCGGCCGGCGGGGATGCCGGAGGCTTCCGCCGCCTCCCTGCCGGCGCCCACCGCGCGCCATTCGAATCCCCGGACCGTGCGGGTGGTGAAGAGCCAGACGGCAACCGCGATCGCCAGCGCCAGGAAGAAGCCCGCGTCCAGCCTGCTGCCAGCGATGGGCCTGGGGAGCCAGGCCGCGGGAACCACCCGGGCCGTTCCGGCGACGCTCACCTCCGCGCCCGAGCCGGGCGCGGCGAACGGTCCGGCGACCAGCCAGCCGTGCACCAGGTGGATGGCGACCCAGTTGAGGAGGATGGTGCTGATCACCTCGTGCACGCCGCGGCGGACCTTCAGCCAGCCGGCGAGCAGCGCCCAGAGGGACCCGGCGGCGGCCGCGGCGAGCAGGCTCCAGAGCAGCACGAAGGGAACCTGGGAGCGGCCGACCAGGGCGGCGGCGAGCGCGCCCCAGATGAGCTGGCCTTCCGCCCCGATGTTGAAGAGCCCGACGGCGAAGGCGACGGCCACGGAAAGCCCGGCGAGGAGCAGGACCGCGGTCTTCACCGCCGTCTCGCCCAGGGGCCCCCGGCCGTCGAAGGCGCCGGCCGCGAGGTCGGCGAATCCGGCCGGCGCGTCGCGCCCGGAGAGGGCGATGGCGGCGAAGCTCAAGGCCAGCGAGGCGAGCAGGGCGAGCGCGGCGCCCCAGAGCGGGTCCTTGGCCGGGGCGAAGATCCGGGCGCGCAGGTCAGGCACGCGCGCTTTCCTGCCCCAGCATCATCCGGCCCAGCTGCTCGTCGCCGGCATCGGGCGGGGCCTCGCCGGCGGCGCGGCCCTCGAAGAGGACGAGGATCCGGTCGGAGAGCGCCCGCAGCTCGTCGAGGTCGAGGGAGACGAGGAGCACGGCGCTGCCGGCGGCGCGCGCCGAGCGGAGGGCGTCGTGCACGCGCCGCCGGGCGGCCTCGTCGAGCCCCCGGGAGGGATGCACCGCCACCACCAGGGCCGGCGGAGGTCCGCCGAGCAACTCGCGCGCGGCCACCAGCTTCTGCTGGTTGCCGCCCGAGAGGGCCCCGGCGCGAGCCAGCGGATCCGGCGGGCGTACGTCGAAGGCGGCCATCAGCTCCCGGGCCTTCGCCCGGCGCCCGGCGAAATCGATCCACCGTCCTCGCGCCCAAGGCCCGGACCCCTGGCGCCCGAGGGCGAAGTTCTCCTCCACGCTCAGCGCCAGGCACAGCGCCCGCCGCCGCCGGTCCTCGGCGAGGTGGACCACTCCGGCAGCGCGCGCCGCGGCCGGACTGCGATTGAACGTCGTGTCGCCATCGAGCGCCAGCCTCCCGCTCGCGGGTCTGAGCCCCGTGACCACCTCCGCCAACTCCGTCTGCCCATTCCCATCCACCCCGGCGATCCCCAGCACCTCCCCTCGCCCAATCCGGAACGACACCCCCCGCAACGCCGGCCTCCCCCTTTCCGACTCGCACTCGATCTCCTTCCCTTCCAGCCGTAGGTCGGAATTCGGGGACACAATACGCAACTGGCTGTGCCAACTCTGACCGGCTGCGTCGAGGTTGGCATGGGGAGTTGCGTATTGTGTCCCCGAATTCCGGCTTGGGTCGGAGGTCATGGAGGTGGTGAGGGAGGCGGCGTTGGTTTGGGAGCGGGGGGTGACCAGGACCAGGCGGCCGTGGCGGAGGACGGCGATGCGGTCGGCGACCTGGAGGACTTCGCGGAGCTTGTGGGAGATGAAGAGGACGGAGCGGCCGGAGGAGGCGAGGGAGCGGGCGGTGGAGAGGAGCTGGGCGGAGTCGGGCGGGGAGAGCAGGGCGGTGGGCTCGTCGAGGATGAGGACGCGGGCGCCGCGCCAGAGCTGCTTGACGATCTCCACCCGCTGTTGGGCGGCGACGCCGAGCTGATCGACGTGGGCGTCCACCTCCAGGGCCAGCCCGAACTTGCGGGCGCACTCCGCCACCTCCTCCCGCGCCCGGCGCCGGTCGATGAAGCCCAGCCGGCGCGGCTCGCGTCCCAGCACCGCGTTCTCCCAGACGGTGAGCGGGCCGATGAGCATGAAATGCTGGTAGACGGCGCCCAGCCCGGCGGCGATGGCGGCGCGGGGATTGCCCGGGGGCAGATCCTTGCCGAAGGCGCGCACCCGCCCCGCGTCCATCGGGTAGAGCCCGCAAGCCACTGAAACCAGCGTCGACTTGCCGGCGCCGTTCTCCCCCACCAGCGCAAGCACCTCGCCCGGCTCGAGGGAGAGGGAGACGCCGTCCACCGCCAGCACCTCTCCGAACCGCTTGACGATCCCCGACAGCTCCAGCGCGCTCACGGCCGCGCCGCCGCGAACTTCGCCAGCTCGTCGAGGGTGGCGGG
>DATKAG010000329.1:0-5306 GCA_035498355.1 Myxococcales bacterium
GTGGCGCACGTCCTCGTCGTTGCGGAAGAGGTTCACGTACCGCCGCAAGCCGCCCTTGTCGTCCAGGAGCTTGTCCTTGATGCCGGGGTACTTGCGGGAGAGCTCCTCGATGGCCGCCTGCACGGTGCCGGCATTCTCGACGGCCACCTCGCCCTGGTTGGCGGTGAGGGGGCGCAGGGGCGCGGGGATCTTCACGGTGACGGGCATCGGTTCAGCTCCTTGTGGGAATAGGATGCCGCTTTGGCGCAGGCGGCGCACGCAGGATCGCGCCTGAGCGGCAGCGCCCTCTCCGTCCCCCGCCTGGCGTCCCAGGTCAAAAGCGTTCCGGCATCCGGGGCGCCCCGCAGGACGGCGGCCGCCGCCCGGGCCATCGCCGCGCCCACCAGCCCGCAGAGAGGGGCGAGCACGCCGGCCTCGGCGCAGGTGGGCGCGTGCTGCGGCGGGCCTTCGAAGAGGCAGCGCAGGCAGGCGGTGGCGCCCGGCAGGACGGTGAGGAGCTGGCCGGTCCAGCCCAGGGCGGCGCCGTGCACCAGGGGAATTCCCCGGCGCAGCGCTTCGTCGTTGGCGAGGAAGCGCGTCGCCGCGTCGTCGGTGCCGTCGAGGAGCACGTCCGCTCCGCGCAGGAGCTCGCCAGCGGTGCCGGCGTCGAAGCGCATGACCCGCGCCTCGCCGCCCGTGCGGCGGGCGGCCACCTCCGCCTTGAAGGCGCCCAGGTCCTGGTCCGAGTAGAGGATCTGCCGGGCCAGGTTGGAATGCTCCACGCGGTCGGGGTCGACGATCAACAGGCGCAGGTCGAGCCCTTCCTCGGCCAGCGCCAGCGCCGCCGGGCATCCCAGCCCGCCGGCGCCGAGGAGCACGGCGGTCTTCACCGTCCCTCCAGCGAGAACTCGCGCTCGCCGGCGGAGGTGACCAGGGCCACCCCGCCGTGCTCGCGCGCGTAGTCCGCGGCCGCCGCGCCGGCGTGGCTCGCGAGCAGCCCCAGCTCGCGCCCCAGCCGGGCGCGGGCCTGCGCCGCCTGGGCCTTGCTCACCGCCACCCTCTCCACCGCTGCGGGAAGATCGGGCGAGCGCGGCAAGTCGGGCAGCTCGACGTCCGCCGCCACCAGCGCCACCGTCCGGACCGCGGGCCACTTCTTGCGCAGGGCCGCGGCCGCGCCCAGGAGCGCCTCCGCTTCGCCGGCCGGACCGACGATCAGCTCCGGCTCCTCCGCGAGCTGATCGAGCAGCTCCGCTCCCAGGGTTTGCTCGAAGACCGCCGGATCCGGATGCCAGGGGGCGCCGCGCTCGACGATGCGCGCCCCCCAGATCTCCAGGGCCTTGCGCATCTCGTGCGTCACCGCTCCGCGCAAGGCGATCTCCGCGCCGGGCCCGGCGAAGGAGAGGGCCTGGTTGGCGCTCAGCTCCGAAGGCCCGGCGGGGGCAGGCGCCCGATCGGAAACCGAGCCCCGGGGACGGAGCAGCTCGAGCTTGAGGAGCGCGTCGCCCCAGTGGAGAAGTGGCGTCATCTGGTGTTTCCCGTTGCGGGCGGGCAGGATAGCAGCGATGACGCGCTGGGCAACCCTGCTTGCGCTGCTCGCCTGCGGCTGCCGTGAGCGGCCCGCGGCGGAGCCTCCGGCGGCGGCGCAGTCCTGCCTCGACCGGGAGCTGGCAGCGAAGGGGCTGAATCAATTCGGGGATCCGCCAGGCACCATGTATCCCGGCGGCACCCCGCTCTTCGACGAGAAGACCGGACGCACCACCCCGCGCGAGCAGTACGTGTTCTCCCGCCGGCCGGAGATCGCGCGCGCCTGCGGCGCCGACGGCGGACCGTGATCGCGCGGGAGAGGCGCGCGCCGCTGGCGCCCGCGGCGCTGCAGGCGACGGGTGAGCGGACGCGCGCCTTCCACGAGGACCGGTTCCTCACCCGCGCCCGCGCGCTCTTCTACGCCCGGCTTGCTTTCCTGGCCCTGGGGCTGGCCGTGATCGCGGTGCCCTCCTGGTCCGCGGCCTTCGGGGTGGGCGGCTCGCGGGCCATCGCCGTCTACCTGGCGATGGTGGCGTACAGCGCGGTGAACTACCTGCTCCTCGGCCATCCCCGGCTGGGCAAGCCGCTCACCTTCGCCACGCTCTGCGCCGATCTCTCGGTGCTGGTCTGGCTGGCCGCGGCCACCGGCGGCTTGCGCAGCCCGCTGCTCCCCGCGCAGCTTCTCTTCACCATCCTCTTCGTGGTGCTCTTTCCCACCCCGCTCTCGGTGGTGCCCCCGCTGCTGGCCTTCCCCGCGGTGGCCCGCCTGCAGCGGGTGCTGGGCGGCCAGGGGGCGGGGCAGATCGATCTCTTCGTCCTCCTCTGGTACTCGGCGATCAACTGCATCCTGGTCTACCTGATCGTCTGGCTCAACCAGCGCGACCGGCTCAAGCACCGCGACCTGCAGCGGCTCTCGGCGGCGCTGCGGGAGCTGGCGGTGGTGGACGAGCGCACCCGGCTGGCGCGGGAGATCCACGACGGGCTGGGGGGCGTGCTCTCCTCGGTGGTGATCCAGAGCGAGTACCTGTTGAACCTGATCGAGGGCTCGGAGGTGCGGGCGCGCCTTTCAGGAAACTCCGAGGCGCGGGCGGCGGTCCTGCCCGTCATCCGCAAGGAGCTGACGGAGTTGCACCAGGCGGCGGAGGACTCGATGGACGAGCTGCGCCGCAGCCTGCGGATGATGCAGGAGGACTTCGACCTGGTGGAGACGCTCTCGGACTGGTGCCGGATCGCCGCGGGGCGGCACCGGCTGGAGGTGCGCTTCGAGCGCAGCGGGCGGGAGCGGGAGGTGGGGCCGGAGAGCGCGCTGGCCCTCTTCCGCGTGCTGCAGGAGGCGGTGGCCAACGTGGCCCGGCACTGCGGCAAGGGGACGGCGGTGGAGGTGAAGCTGGCCTTCGAACCCGGGAAAGCGAGGCTGCGGATCCAGGACTCTGGCAAGGGGTTCGCGCCGCCAGAGGACCCCCAGGCGCTGGCCCGGGAGGGCCACTACGGCCTGGCCAACATGCGGGAGCGGGCGAAAAAGATATCCGCCGACTTCCGGATGACGTCGGCGCCCGGACAGGGTACCTGCATCGAGCTGGCCGTGCGCGCCGGGGAGGAGCTCTCGCCATGAAGCCCGAGGGGAGGATCGCGGTGGCGGTCTGCGAGGACCAGCCGCAGATCCTCAAGAGCCAGGTGAAGATCCTCCAGGAGTGGCCGGAGATCGAGATCGCCGGCACCGCCCTCTCCGGCGAGTCGCTGCTGGCGCTGCTGGAGAAGCGGCGGCCCGACGTGCTCCTCCAGGACCTGGGGCTGCCGGGGATGAGCGGCATCGAGGTCACCCGGGAGGTGAAGCGGCGCTGGCCCGCGGTGGAGGTCTTGATCTTCACCATCTTCGACGAGGAGGAGAAGGTGATCGAGGCGGTGAAGGCGGGCGCCTCGGGGTACCTGCTCAAGGGACAGGAGGCGGGCAAGATCGTCGAGGCCATCCGGGAGGTGAAGGCCGGGGGCAGCGTCATCCAGCCCAGCCTGGCCCGCCGGCTGCTCCGCCACTTCCGCGTTCCGGAGACCGAGCCGAGGCAAGGGCCGCAGCCCGAGGAGCCGGGCCGGCCGCTCACCCAGCGGGAGATCGACATCCTCCGCCTGATCGCCAAGGGCCTCTCCAACGGCGAGGCCGCGGGCGTCCTGGGCCTCTCCCGGGCCACGGTCCGCACCCACCTCGAGCACATCTACGACAAGCTCGACGTCACGAACCGCGTCGAAGCGGTCACCGAGGGCCTGCGCAAGGGCCTGATCGAGGTGTGACTCTTCCTAGATGGAGAAGCGGAAGGGAGTGCGGTCGACGAAGAGGGTGTCGCTGCGGCGCTCCGGGCCCTGGTCGCCCTTCACCAGGAAGTAGAAGTGGCACTCGTTGGCGGGCGCGGCCTCGGGGGGGATCTCCAGCTTCACCTTCTTGCGCACGCTCTTCGCCGCGCCGGCCGAGTCGCTCTTCACCTTCTGGTCCTGGGACCGGTCGGCGCCCTGCGCCCAGATCTCGATCTGCAGCTGCCCCTTGGGCTCGGCGCACTCGATGAGCAGCTCCACCTCCTGCCCGTTGACGGCGCGCTGCACGCCCCAGCGGGCGGAGAGGATGGCGAACTCCTTGGCAGCCTCCTTGGCGTCCCGGGCCAGGTCCTTGGCCGGCTTCGCCTCGCTCCCTTGGTGCGTGTCGGAGGCCTTCTTCGCCTTCTTCTCCTTCGACCTGGCGGTCTTCTCCAGGAGGATCTTCACCGCCTCGATGGCGGCGGCGGCGATGCCCTCGGCGGCCCCGGCGCCGTCGTCGACGCAGACGTCAGCAGACCCCTCGATGATGGGGCCCGAGCCGCCGCAGTGGCTGGTGTTGTCCTGCATGCGCGCCAGCGGCTTGCCGTTCACGTAGACGGTGGCCGAGCCGGCGGCGATGGTGAAGGTATTGGGCCCGCAGCAGGCCGCGTGCACGCCCGGATCGTCCTTCCGGGCGGCGGGACGGCTGTTGATGTTCACGTCGGGGGACCCGCTGATGATGGGTCCCACGCCCGGGTGCGGGCAGCCGGGGCAGCCGTGGGCGTCTGCTTGAGTCTGGGCCTTGTCCCCCAGGCGGGCGGCACCGGGCATCCGTCACACCTCCAACGAGGTTAGTTTACCACCCTGGCCCCTCCCCGTACAGCCGGGCGGGCCACCCGGGGCGGTTCGCTTGCCCGGCCACACCTCGCGTGCTATTCGCCACGCCCTCTATGTGGGCCATCTACGCGCTGCACGTCTTCGTCAGCATCTTCATCATCTTCGTCATCCTTCTCCAGCCCGGAAAAGGCGACGCGATGGCGGCGTTCGGCGGCGGTGGCGGCGGCGCGAACACGGTCTTCGGCGGCCGCGGCTCGGTGACCTTCCTCAGCAAGGTGACCAGCGTCTGCGCCATCATCTTCATGATCACCTCCCTCACCCTGGCCTGGCGCTCCTCGCACAGCGACTCGGTGCTGCGGGCGTGGCGCAACATGGAGGCCCAGGAGGCGGCGAAGAAGACCGAAACACCCCCGCTGGCCCCTCCGACGCCGAAGACGCCGCCGGGGACAAATCCCAACCAGGTCCCGGTCGGCCCCCCGGGCAAGTAGCTTGAATCAACCGGGGAGCGGTGCTACGAAGCCCGCTCCCTCGCCCAGGTGGTGGAACTGGTAGACACACCGTCTTGAGGGGGCGGCGCCGCAAGGCATGTGAGTTCGAGTCTCACCCTGAGCACAAGCCCCGGTCGCCCAGACCGGGGCTTTTTGATCTCGCCGGGCGCTTCAGCGGCGGACTCGCAACATCGGCCG
>DATKAG010000330.1:0-3888 GCA_035498355.1 Myxococcales bacterium
TGCGCTTGAACCAGAAGACCTGCAGCATCACCGAGACGATCTCGGCGAAGAAGACGCCGTGGATGATGGCGCTGTCGACCTCGTTCTTGGTGAGCACCGCCAGGGCGCCCAGCCCGCCGCCCAGGGCCAGCGAGCCCACGTCGCCCATGAAGACGGTGGCGGGATAGGTGTTGAACCAGAGGAAGCTGATGCCCGCCCCGGCCATGGCCGAGCAGAAGACGGCGAGCTCCGCCGCGCCGGGGATGTGGGGGATGAGGAGGTAGTCGGCGATGTTCAGCCCGCGGATGGTGGCGCCGGCCAGGTAGGCCAGCACCATGAAGGTCAGCGCGCTGACGATGGTGGGGCCGATGGCCAGGCCGTCCAGGCCGTCGGTGAGGTTCACCGCGTTGGAAGTGCCGACGATCACCACGAAGGCGACCGGCAGGTAGATCCACCAGGGCGTCACCGGGTTGAAGAGCTTCACCTTGACGAAGGGGAGCGCCAGCCGGGTGTCGAGGATCAGGGTGCGCGCCTTCCAGTCGACGAAGAAGACGGCGATCACCGCCAGGAAGATCAGCGTCTGCCAGAGGAGCTTCTTGCGCCCGGCCAGCCCCTTGGAGTTGCGCTTGCTGAACTTCAGCCAGTCGTCGGCGAAGCCGATGGCCCCGAACCCCAGGGTGAAGATCAGCGCCGCCCAGACCATCTTGTTGGTCAGGTCCGCGAAGAGCAGCGTGCCCAGCAGCATGGCCCAGAGGATCAAGCCCCCGCCCATGGAGGGCGTGCCCACCTTCTTCTGGTGCGCCTCGGGCGTGTCCTCCCGCACGTTGCTCTGGCCCCGCTGCAGCCGCCGCAGGGCGTCGATGTAGCTGGGGCCCAAGAGAAGGCCGATCATCAGCGAGGTCAGCCCCGCCATCAGCATGCGGAAGGTGGGGTAGCGGAGCACGTTGAAGACGGCGATGCGGTCGGAGAAGGGGAACAGGAGGTTGTAGAGCATCACTGGACTCCTGCGAGCGGATCGCTGATCCGCTCCATCTTCATTCCCCGCGACCCCTTCACCAGCACCAGGTCCTCCGGGCGGATGCGGGACTGCAACAGGCGCACCGCCTCGGCCGGATCGTCGGTGTACTCGATGTGCTCGGCGGGCAAGCCCGCCTCCTGCGCCCCCTCGCCCAGGGCGCGGGCGCGCGATCCGAAGCAGACCAGCAGCGAGAGCCCGGCGCCGGCGGCGAACCGGCCCACGTCGCGGTGCAGGTCCATCTCGGTGTGGCCCAGCTCCAGCATGTCGCCGAGGACGGCGATGGCCCGGCCCTTCCCCCGCACCAGATGCGTGAGGGTGAGCAGGGCCGCCTTGGTGCTGCTGGGGTTGGCGTTGTAGCAGTCGTCGATCAACAGGGCGCCCGAGGGCAGGCGGACGGGCCGCATCCGCCGTCCGGGCGTGGTGGCGCTGGCCAGCCCGCGGAGGATGGCGTCGACCTTCAGCCCGAGGGCGAGCCCCACCGCGGCGGCGGCGGTGGCGTTGTGGCCGTTGTGCGTCCCGATCATCCGCAGCTCCGCCGTGCGGCGCTCGCCCGACAGCTCCATCTCCACGATCAGCCCGGGGCCGCCGTGGTGGGCGGAGATCAGGCGGACGTCGCTGCCGTAGGCGGCGCCAAAAGAAAGCAGCTTGCGCCGGGAGAGCTTCGCCTGGGCCAGCGCCCGCGCGTCGTCGGCGTTGGCCACCGCCACCGCCCCCTCGCGCAGCGCGTGGTAGAGCTCGCCCTTGGCGTGCGCCACCCCTTCCAGCGACCCGCACCCTTCCAGGTGCACAGGGCCCACGTTCGTCACCACGCCCACGTCGGGATCGGACCACTGCGCCAGCCGGGAGATCTCGCCCAGATGGTTCATCCCGCACTCGATGGCCGCGTACTGGTGCTCCTCCGTCAGCCGGAGCAGGGTGAGAGGCACTCCGACCTCATTGTTCAGGTTGCCTTCCGTTTTCAAGGTCGGTCCGGCCGTGGCCAGCACCTCGGCGATCAGCTCCTTGGTGCTGGTCTTTCCCGTCGAGCCGGTGATGCCCACCACCTTCAGGGCGGTGAGCCTGTGCCGCCAGGCCGCGGCCAGCCCGCCCAGGGCCCGCCCCGTGTCCACCGCCGTCAGGAGCGCCGCCTTCCGCACCTGCGCCCGCGCCTTCTCCAGCGCGTCCGCCGGCACCAGGACGCCGGCCGCGCCGCCCTGCAGCGCCTGGCCGACGAAGTCGCTGCCGTCGAAGTTCTCCCCCCGCAGGGCGACGAAGAGGCCCCCGGGGACCGGCTTGCGGGAGTCGGTGAAGGCCCCGGCGAAGGGCCCGCCGGGGACGGCCACCTGCGCCCCCGCGGACCAGGCCACCTGCTCCAGGGTGAAGGACGCGCCGCTCACCGCGAGAGCTCCTCCAGCGCCTTGCGGGCCTCGATCCGGTCGTCGAACGGCCGCTTCTGCGCGCCCACGATCTGGTAGTCCTCGTGCCCCTTGCCGGCGATCAGCACCACGTCGCCCGGGCGCGCGCTCCGCAGCGCCAGGGCGATGGCCTCCCGCCGGTCGGGGACCACGCAGTACCCGGGCAGCCCCATGCGGGCGTGGCGCGGCTCCAGGTGGGCCTTCCCGCTGCGCGCGATCCCCGGCTCCACCTCCGCCAGGATGGCCAGGGGATCCTCGGTGCGGGGATTGTCGGAGGTGGCCACCACCAGGTCCGCCCGCGTCCCCGCTGCCTCGCCCATCAGCGGCCGCTTGCCCCGGTCGCGATCGCCGCCGCACCCGAACACGCAGACGATGCGCGGGGCCGCCGCCGCCCGCAGGGCGTCGAGCACCCGGGCCAGGGCGTCGTCGGTGTGGGCGTAGTCGACCAGCACCACCCGGCCCCCCGGGTCGGGCACCCTCTCCAGCCGGCCGGGAGCGCCTGGGCACTCCGGCAAGAGACCGACGATGTCCCGCAGGGGGACGCCGCTGCCCGCCAGCACGCCGATGGCCGCGAGCAGGTTCTCCACGTTGTGCGCCCCGATCAGCGGGCTCTCCACCTTCGCCAGCCCGGGCTCGAGCGGCGCCTGGGTGCGCAGGCGGAAGCGGACGCCCGCGAGATCGCTCTTCACCTGCTCGGCTGCGAGGGCCGCGCCCGGCGCTCCCCTGGTGGTGAAGCCCAGCGCCAGCGGCACCTCGGGGGCCAGCGTCCGGACGCGCTCGTCGTCGAAGTTCAGCACTCCCGGGGCGCCCCTGGGCAAGAGCTCGCGGAAGAGCTTCGCCTTGGCCTCGAAGTACGCTTCCAGCGACCCGTGGTAGTCGAGGTGGTCGCGGGTGAGGTTGGTGAAGATCGCCCCGGCGAAGACGCAGCCCGCGGCCCGCTCCTGGCTCAAGGCGTGGCTGGAAACCTCCATCGCCACCACCTGCGCGCCGGCATCCAGCATGCGCTTGAGCAGCTCCTGCAGCTCGTGCGACTCGGGCGTGGTGTGCGTGGCCGGCAGCCGGCCGCCCGGCCAGCGCGATTCCACCGTGCCGATCAGCCCCGTCCCCAGCCCGCGGGCGGCGGAGATCTGCTCGATCAGGCAGGTGGTGGTGGTCTTGCCGTTGGTGCCGGTCACCCCGTAGAGCGAGAGCCGCCGGGAAGGCTCGCCGTGGAAGCGCGCCGCCGCCTGGGAGAACGCCCGCCGGGGATTGGCGGCGGTCACCACCGGCACTTTCAGGTCCAGCGGCCGCGCGGCCAGCACCGCCGCGGCTCCCCGCGCCGCCGCCTGGCCGGCGAACTGCGCCCCGTCCGCGTTCACCCCGGGGAGCGCGGCGAAGAGGGCGCCCGGAACCACCCGCCGGGAGTCCACCGCCAGCGCGCGCACCTCCACCTGCGCCGCGCCGGCCGGCACCTGGGCGTCCACTCCCGCGAACAGATCCTGCAACAACACGAGCCCT
>DATKAG010000331.1:0-13477 GCA_035498355.1 Myxococcales bacterium
CGAGAGCGGGGGCCGCGAGGCGCTGGACTCCATGGGGCTGCGCCGGGTGGAGATCGAGCCGATGGCCGCGCGCCGGGTGCTGGACAAGTGGGTGGTGATGCAGCACGGCCACCTCTGGGATCCCTCCAACGCCACCGCCACCGGAGGGGGCGAGACCATGACCGCGGTGATCCACCACGCGGTGATCCCCTTCCTCCGGCACCTCGCGCCGCGCACCAATGTGCACATCGATCCCGAGCGGCTGGTGGCCCTGCGGCCGGAGGAGCGCGTCATCCCCGTGCTGGAGCGCTGGCTGAAGCCGGGCGTCTTCGAGCGCTTCATCGACGCCCTGCTGGAGATCCTGGTCGCCAACGGCGCCCTTGCGCGGCCGCTCGCATGGGTGACCACACCGTCGCTCTTGCGCTGGCGCCTCAAGGACGACGACGATCTCTGGGAGAGGGCCGGCGCCTCGGCGCTGGCCGTGCTGGAAGGAGCCAAGCCACTGCCCGGAAAGCTCAAGCCGCCCCCGAGCGACGTATTGGTCCTGGGCCACACCCACGTGATGGACTGGGCGGTGCACGAAGGCCGCCCCGGGGTGCAGCGCCTCTACGTCAACCTCGGCACCTGGAGCGCGCGCGCCACCGACGCCGCCGGCCCCATGGACGCCGCGATGCCACTCTTGCGCATCGAGGCGGACGCGCGGGCGCTGCGGGTGGAGCTCGTCGACTGCTCGCACCGCTGGCGGCCGCTGCAGCGGTTCGAGGTGGCGCGATGAGGCCGCACGATTGAGGAGCGCCATCTTCCTCCTCTGCCTGCTCTGGCTGGCGGCGCCGGCCGAGGCGCGGGCGCGCAGGAAGCAGAAGCCCCCGCCGGGGCCGGCTCCCGAGCGTGCCGAGGACGATCCGCGCAAGAAGGGGGCCCATCCGGCCTTCGCCAGGGCTTCCATCGCCTTCGCCGCGCCCAAGGATCTCTCGCAGCACGGCGAGGGCCCCATCCGCATCCAGCTCGACGTCCGGGGCTATGCCCTGGGCGCGCTCAAGCCCGGCGGGCCGGTGCCGCACGCGCACCTGATCGTCGACAACGAGCCGGCGCTGGAGATCGCCGACGCCAGCGGGGCTTTCATCCTCAGCGGCCTCGCCGCCGGGCCGCACCTCTTGCGGGCCGTGCTCTGCCGCCCCTGGCACGAGGTGGTGAAGGGGCCCCGGGCGTTCGCCATGGCGCGCTTCTGGGTGGGCCCCAGGCTCTCGGGCAAGGCGGGGAAGGCGGCGGAGTTCGTGGCCTGGCCCGAGCCGCGCAAGCCCATCCTCACCTACGTGCTGCCGGTGGGCCGCCCGCCCGCGAATCTGACGCTCGCGCGCGAAGAACCGGCCCAGGATCCCAGCGAGGCGAAGCAGCCCGATCCGCCCCCGCCGCCCCTGCCGGGGGCCAACCGGCCGGTGCTGGACTTCTACCTCTCCAACGCGCGCGTGGCGCGGAGGGGGGACAAGATCCGCATCGTGCTCGACAAGCGGGAGTTGCCGCTGATCACCGAGTGGAAGCCCCAGCCGCTACGGCGCGCGCGGGGCGGGACGCACCACTTGACCATCGACCTGTTGAACAGGAAGGGGCTGAAGGTGAAGAACGCGGTGAACCGGACGGACCGGGCGTTCACCGCCTCTCCCAGATGAGCAATCAGCCTCTCTCTACTGGCTTACCGGCCTTCTCCCATCCCTGGATGCCGGCCGACATGATGAAGACGTTCTTGTATCCGTATCCGACCGCCGCACGGGCGGCCTGGTGGCAGGCCATTCAATGCGTGTTGGCGCAGTAGAAGACCAGGTTGCGCGACTTGTCCTTGGGGAGGTCGCTCTCCTTCACGTCCTTGAACGAGACCCAGCGGGCGGTGGGCACGTGGCCCTTCTCGAACACGTCCTTGCCGTTGTTGTCGAAGATGTCGGCGTCCTTCTTCGCGATCAGGTCGGAGACCTGGTCGACGGTGAGATCGCCGAACCCTTCGTCCTTGGAAGCGTCTGCCTTGGCCCTGCAGGCCATCAGCAGCAGGGCGGCAGCGAGGAGCGAGACGCGGAGGATTTTCATGGGCGACAAGGTAACGGGGCCCGCCCGCCGGTCAAGCGCTCTTCTCCATCGCAACATGGGGGATGCCCGTGCCGTCGTCGAACTCCGCGCCCGCCGCCGCGTATCCAGCCTTCTCGTAGAACGCCCTCGCTCGCACCTGCGCCCACAGGGTCAGCTTCGCTGCGCCGCGGCGTAACGCTTCGCTCTCCAGGAAGGCGAGGAGCGCCCGGCCGACCCCCTTGCCCCTCGCCTCCAGGGCCACCGCCATCCGCTCGATCTTCGCCACGTGAGGCGCGGGGAAGATCACCCGTCCCGCGCCGCAGGGAACGCCGTCCAGAACGGCCAGGGCGTGGACCGCGCCACCCCGGTCGTGCCCGTCCAGTTCCTCGCTGGGCCGCACCCCCTGCTCCTCCACGAACACCGTCCAGCGCAGGCGCAGGCACTGCCCGAGCTCTTTTTCGCCCCGCGCGAGCCGGACCTCGATCATGCCTTCTTGGGCGCCAGCCACCGCTCGGTGGCCACCGCCCAGAGGATGGCGCCCAGCCCGGTGAAGAGGAGCAGCGAGACCAGGTCGCTGCCGGAGAAGCCGGGGATGATCGAGCCCACGTTGACGGCGTTGAGCAGGTTGCGCGTGGGCTCGGAGAGCTGGAGGAAGGCGAGGATGGTGCCGATCACGCTCGCCCCCGCGATCAGACCGCTGGCGAAGAGCACTCCCGGCCCGCTCTCCGCCTCCGTCCCGGAGAGCCTGCGCTTCACCGTCTTGTCGGCGATGTAGCGGACGATGCCTCCCGCCATGATGGGGGTGCTGGTGGAGAGCGGCAGGTAGACGCCCACCGCGAAGGCCAGGCTGGAGAGGCCGCACAGCTCCAGCACCACGGAGATGAACACCCCGATCAGGACCAGCCCCCAGGGCAGGCGCTGGCTCATGATCCCCTCGATGATGAAGGACATGAGGACCGGCTTGGGGGCGCTGAACTTGGCCTTCACCTTCTCGCCGTTGTCGCGGACGTCCAGCTTGCCGTTGATCCCCGGGTCCTCCAGGTACTTGATGGCCCCCTGGTCGTCGACCAGGTACTTGCCGGCCGGAACTTCCCCGCGGGGCTCGCGCAGCCAGACCACGTTGTAGGCGTTGGCGTCGCGGCCCGCGTCGGCGCCGCGCAGGCGCTCCTTCTCGGGCCCGAACTCCGAGCGGTCGAAACGCACGCTGGGGTAGCTTCGCCTGGCGAAGACGGTGCCGGCGTCGTTGAGCTTGAGGATGACGAATCCCAGGACCAGCGCGGAAGCGAACGAGCCCACCAGGATGGCGATCTGCTGGCGCGAGGGCGTGGCCCCCACCAGGTAGCCGGTCTTCAGATCCTGCGAGGTGGTGCCGCCGTTGGAGATGGCGATGCAGGCCACGGCGGCGATGGAGAGCGCCGCCACCTTGTAGGGCGGCGATACCCAGCCCAGGGCGAAGAAGATCAGCGAGGTGATCAGCAGGGTGGCCACCGTCATCCCCGAGATGGGGTTGGAGGAGCTTCCCACCTCGCCGGTGAGGCGGGAGCTGACGGTGACGAAGAGGAACCCCAGCACCAGGATGAGGATGGAGCCCAGCACGTTGATCTTGAACGAGGGCACCAGCGCGCAGACCACCACGATCAGGAGCGAGCCCGCGCCCACCACCCAGAGGGGGATGTCCCGATCGGTGCGCAGCGGGCCCGAGGCGCCGCCCGCCCCGCTCAGCGAGCGCATTCCCCGCATCGCGCCGCCCACGATGGTGGGGAGCGACTTGAAGAGGGAGATGATCCCGCCCGCCGCCACCGCGCCGGCCCCGATATACAGAATGTATTGATGCCAGACGTCGTCGGTGCTCATGTCCCGGATCAGGGTGGTGGCCGGGTAGATGGGGCTGGTGGCCGTGCTGCCGAAGAGCTTGATGGCGGGCATCAGCACCAGGCTGGAGAGGATGCCGCCGGCGCCCATGATCATCGCGATCCGGGTCCCGATGATGTAGCCCACCCCCAGCAGCTCCGGGCCCACTTCCAGGGAGAGGTTCCCGCCCGGGTACCACTTGCCGAAGATCTTCTCGGGGATGTCCTTGAAGACGCCGAAGCCCTTGTAGCCCAGGGCGAAGAGGCCCCCCACGCCCAGCCCGGCGAACACCGTCTTGGCCGTGGTGCCCCCGGTCTCCCCGGAGATGAGCACCTCGGCGCAGGCCGTCCCTTCCGGGTAGACCAGCGTCTTCGCCTCCTTGACGATCAGCGCCCGCCGCAGGGGGATCATCATCAGGATCCCCAACAGGCCGCCCAGCAGGCTGACCAGGATCACCTGGCCGATCTGGAGGTTGTAGCCGAGGATGAGCAGGGCGGGCATGGTCACTCCCACCCCGAAGGCGATGCTCTCCCCCGCGCTTCCCGCGGTCTGGGTGATGTTGTTCTCCAGGATGGTGGCGCGCCGGGTGCGGAAGAGGCGCGTGAACCCGCGGAAGATGGTGATGGAGAGCACCGCCACCGGGATGGAGGCGCTCACCGTCAGCCCCACCTTCAGCACCAGGTACATGCTGGAGGCGCCGAAGAGGATTCCCAGGAGCGCCCCGACGATCAGCGGCACCGGGGTCAGCTCCGGGATGTCCGCCGAGGCAGGCACGAACGGCTTGTGCTCGGCCTCCTGCTCGGAGACGGGAACCCGGTCGGCGGTGGCGGTAAACGGCGCCTTCGACTCGGGGGCGTTCTCCAGCGCGGGCATCTGCATGGAATCACATGGGTAGCATGGAGTGGGTGCGGCGGTCACGAAGGGCAACCCGGAGCTTTTTCAGGGAGGTGGGCTCGTCGTAGGATTGGTCCCGTGTTCACCGTCAGGCTCGTGGCGCGCCCCGATCCGCGCATGGTCGAAGTGCCGCTGGAGATCGAGGCGGAGCTGCCCAGGGAGTTCGACGGGGCCGCCCTGCTCGCTTCCAGCGGCTTGCCACGCCGCGTCCGGCTCAAGGCGGCGAAGGACAGCCTGAAGCTGTCGACGGCGTACCGCGCCGACCAGCTGGTCGCCGACATCGTCAAAAGCGCGCTGCGCGGCAGCGCGCAGGACGTGGAGAAGGCGCAGGAGGCGGCGGCGAGGTTCATCCGCGCCGTGCGCGAGCGCAGGCAGGACGGCGCCACCCTGGCGATCTCCAGCAGCGGGAAGGGGCCCATCGAGGTCCTGGAGCAGATGCCTCCGGCCCCCCGCCCGGCGGGGCCTCCGATCGTGGCGCCGCAGACCCAGCGCATCGTCCTGCCCGCCGACCGGACCACGGCCCTGGAGCGGAAGCTGGCGGAGATGGAAGCCGTGCTCACCGAGCGGATCCTGGCGCTGGAGCAGAAGCTGGCCTCCGCCACCGCCCAGCTCTCGCGGCTGCAGTACGCCTCCCAGGTGGCCGGGCCGGGGATGGAGAAGGGCGCGCGGCCGGCGGCGCGCACCGGAGCGTCCACCCGCAGGGCCACCGCGGTGGAGGCCTATGCCGAAGGCCTGCGCGCGGAGCTGACCGCCCGCACAGGGGCCGCCTCGGCGCGGGCGCGGACCGACGTGGAGCGGTGCGACCGGGCCGCCGCGCTCACCGCGGACGCGGAGATGCTGGGGGTGCCGCCGGACGGGACCTCCCAGCGGTTGCGCGAGGCCTCCGCGCAGGCTGCGGCGCGCCAGACGGCGCTCGAGCGGCTGGCCGAGGAGATCGAGTTCTACGCCGGCGCGGACCTGCCCGTCGCCGCGCAGCTTCTGGCCCGGCTGGAGGACAGCCCTGTGCCGGATCCCGCGCCCTCGCTGGAGCCCATCGCGCAGGCGCTGGTGCGGGCCGCCGGCGGCCCGGACGCCGAGGCCCGGGCCGGCTGGGTGCAGAGGGCCGCCGCGCTCGCCGCCTGGGAGGTGGTCCTGCCCAAGCCCGGCGACCCGTTCGATCCCGATGCCCACCAGGCCGTCGATTCCGGCGGCGCCTCGGTGGTGGGCGTCGCCTGCCCCGGGGTGAAGCGCACGGACGGATCGGTGATCGTCCAGGCCCGGGTGCTGGCGGCCCGGCCGCCAGGTGCGGAGGGTGCTGCCGCGCAGAGCGCCGCTGCTCCCGCACCCGCCGCGGAAGTCCCCGCCCCGGCCCCGGAAAACGCCGCTCCTCCGCCGCCCGCCCCGGAAGGTCCCACGGTTCCGCCGCCCGCCCCGGCCGCCGCCGCACCGGACAGCGCCCCGCTCGTCGCCCCCTGGGAAACCCCCATCCTTCCGGCGGAGGCCGCCGCGGCGGCAGCGGCAGCCTCGCTGGTGCCGCGGGTAGTGGTCAGCGAGGACCCGGCGGCGAAAGACGAGGCGCTGGCGGTGGAAGTCGCGCTCTCGGCCCTGCGCCCGGTGTCCAACCTGCCGGTGCAGGCGAGCGACGCCGGCCTCGAGGAAGCGCACCCGCTCGTGGACCCGTTGCCCGACGACGACTCGCCGAACGAGTAACGGTTCCATTTGACATCGCCGGGTTGCTGGTCTATTTCGCGCGCGCCTCGCACTCCGGAGGGGCTCCGCCGATGGCACGCGATCTGGGCACGAAGTACGTCTGCTACAAGTGCGGCACCAAGTTCTACGACCTGAAGAAGCCGGTGCCGGCGTGCCCGAAGTGCGGCGCGGACCAGCGCGAGGCGCCGGTGGTCAAGCCGGCCTCCGGCCGCGCGGCCAAGGCGGCGCCGCCCAAGGAGCCGGAGGAAGCGGAGGCCGCCGCCCCGGAGGAAGAGGAGGAGGCGGCGGAGGAGCCGGAAGAGGATGACGAGGATTGAGTTGATCGTTCACGGCCACGTCGTCGTCGCCGTCCACGTCAACGTTGAGGTCAACGACCACGTCAACGGTTTGCTTCAGGCCGCCTTTTCTACTTGGGAGCTCTTCAGCCACTCCGGGACGCGGTCCTTGCGGTAGATGAAGATGGCGTCGTAGGGGCAGGCCTTCTCGCACTCGCGGCAGCCGGTGCAGTTCTTCTCGATCACGCTGACCACGCCCAGGAAGCTGTTCGGGTCCTTGACGTGCACCATCTCCAGGGCCTCGAAGGGGCAGCGCTCCACGCATTTCTCGCAGCCGGTGCAGGCCTGCTCGTAGACGAAGGCCAGCGGGCGCTCGTTCTTCTTCAGCATGTGCTGCACGTTGCCGTACTGGTCGAGGATGGCGTCCACCGGGCAGACCGGGCCGCAGGCGCCGCAGTCGATGCAAAGCTCGGGGGAGATGATGTGCAGCGCCTTGCGCTCGCCGGTGATGGCGTCGGTGGGGCAGCGCTTCACGCAGGCGGTGCAGCCGATGCAGGTCTCGATGATGCGGAAAGCCATGGATCTCCTTCTATACAGGCAACCGGTAGAGCATCCAATACACCACGACCCCGGTCACCGAGACGTATGCCCAGACGGGGAACGTCCAGACGGCCAGGCGCTTGTGCTGCGGGAAGCTCTTGCGCACCGCCGAGAGCCAGACGGTGCGGAGGACGAGGGGAAGGGCTACGGCGGCCAGCACGGTGTGGGTGCCGAGCAGGACCAGGTAGAAGCCGCGGAAGGGCCCCTGGTAGCGGTGTACGCCGGTGAGGGTGAAGCGGGTGACGTATCCGGCGAGGAAGAGCGCGGAGAGCGTCAGCGCCGCGGTCATGAGCTTCCAGTGCAGCGCGTAGCGCTTGGTGCGCACGGCCCAGTACCCGAGGAAGAGGGCGCAGGCGCTGCCGGCGTTCATCGCGGCGTTGAAATGGGGCAGCGACTCCGCGGGGCTCAACCGCGCCCTCCCGGCGTCAGGGAGCGGGCGTCGCGCAGCACGCGGTCGGGGTCGTCCGCGTCGTAGTACCCGCGGATGCGGCCCAGGCGGTCGACCAGCACCAGCCGTTCCCCGTGCATGATGTCGAAGGCTTCCAGGTGGGGGTCGGCGTTCTCCCGGGGAACCTTGGCCATGGCGGTGTGGAAGCCGCGCACCACCGTGCGCTCCACTTCCTTCTGGTCGCCGGTGAGCGAGCGCCAGAGGCCCGGCCGGGCGCCGAAGATCTCGCCGTACTGCCGGAGCTTCTCGGGGGTGTCGCGCTCCGGGTCCACGCTGATGGAGAGGAGCCCGATGCCCCCGCCCTGCTCGAGCGGGATCAGCCGGTCCTGGATGCGGCGCATCTTTCCCTGCAGGCGCGGGCAAGCGTCCGCGCAGGAGGTGAAGACGAAATCGGCGATCCAGACCCGTCCCAGGAGGTCGTCCTTGGCGAAGGGCTTGCCGTCCTCGGCCACCAGGGAGAACGCGGGCAGATCGCCCAGCATGGGAAGCTCGGGGCGCGCCGATTTCTGGAAGAGGAGCACGGCCATGGGGATGGCCAGGACGAGGGCGGCGAACGCCACCCAGCCGGGATGGAGGACCAGCCTGCCGGGCTTCTCTGCGAGGGCCTGCATGGGCCGCAGTTATAGTCTACCTCCAGCTCGTGAGCAGCCGTTCCCGGTCGAAAAGGCGGACGGCGGCGGCGATCAGGGCCACGTCCGCGGCCGCCACCCCTGCCGCCAGGAAGAGGTAGAAGCCCGGGCCCAGGGAGATCTTGCCGGCGAGCTGGAAGGCGAGAAGGCCGAGCAGCGGCAGCACGGTGGTGGCGGCCAGGTTCTGCGCCGCCCGGGGATCGAGGACCAGCGAGGAGACCACCACCGCGAGCGCATTGCCGAAGAGCGCCAGCAGGGGAGAGAGCACCAGGGTCCCGAACAGCCAGGAGGAATCGGGCAGGAGGAAGGCGCCGGCCACGCCGTCCATCCCCAGGCAGAAGAGGGCCGCCGCCGCCCAGGTGATGAGCACCGCCGGCAGGAGCGCGGCCACGCTCTTGCCCACCACGATGGAGAGAGTGCTCACGGGGGTGGCCAGCAGAGGCTCCAGCGTCCGCCGCTCCCGCTCGCCGCCGATCGACTGCGCCGCCAGCAGGATGGGGAGGAACATGGGGAGCACGAGGAACATGGGCAGCCAGTTGCGCCCCAGGGCCAGGGCGACGCCGGCGGACGTCCCGCCGGGAACGTGCACCCCGTAGACGTCCTGCACGAAGGTCAGGGCCTGCTCGGGCGCGGCGTGCAGGAGCCAGGCGAAGAGGGCCACCGGAACCGCCACCACGGTGGCGGGCAGGGAGGCCATGGAGAGCAGGAGCACCGGCGAGCGGCGCATCTCCAAGAGCTCCTTGCGGACCACCACCCCGATCATCGCTCGCGCGCCTCCGCCAGCAGGCTCAGCCAGGCGTCCTCCAGGGGATCGCGGTGCGGCGCCACCGAGGCGATGCGCGCCCCGGAGCGGACCAGGGCGGCGACGATCTCCGGGATCTCGGCCCGCGGCTCGATGAAGAGCGTGTTCCCGGAAAGGCGCAGCGAGCGGCAGAGATCGCGCACGCCGTCGGGGGCGAAGGGCGCCGCCAGCTCGATGCGCAAGAGGGCCTCGCGGCGGATCTCGTGCACCGCCACCAGCTTGCCGGCGATGAAGGCGGCCCGCGAGCAGAGCCGCTCCACCTCCTCCAGGTGGTGGGTGCAGAGCACGATGGTGACCCGTTCTGCCGCCAGCCCCGCTATCAGGTTCCGCACCTCGCGCGTCGCCTCGGGGTCCAGGCCGATGGTGGGCTCGTCGAGCAGGATCACTTCCGGCTCGTGCACCAGGGCCCGGGCGATGGCCAGCTTCTGCTTCATCCCCCGCGAGAGCTCGGCGAAGGGGCGCCGGGCGTGCTCCCCCAGGGCGAACTGCTCGATCAACAGGTCGCACCGGCGCGCGGGGTCGCGGGCGCGCTGCAGGCGGGCGAAGTAGAGCAGGTTCTCCCGCGCGGTCAGCCGGTCGTAGAAGCCCGGCGACTCGGTGAGCAGGCCCACCCTGGCGCGCAACTCCGGCCCGCCCGCGCGCCCTGCGGCGATGCTGAAGCCGGCCACCTGCGCGCTGCCTTCGTCGGGCGCGTAGAGCCCGGCCAGCATGCGCAGGGTGGTGGTCTTGCCGGCGCCGTTGGGTCCGAGGAGGCCGAAGACCTCGCCGCGCTCCACCGCGAAGGAAACGTCGCGGCAGGCCGGGCGGCCGCCGAACGACTTCGCCAGCCCCTGGGCCTCGATCGCCGGCAAGCGGGGGGATCCTACCCCCCGGCCTCGCCCGGCGTCTCGCATGGCGCCCCTCTCCCCGCTCCTGTACAAGGGCGCGATGCGGGGCCAGGCGGACGTGGTGGTGGTGGGGGCCGGCCACAATGGCCTGGTGGCCGCCGTGCTGCTCGCCCGCAGCGGCCTGGACGTCCTGGTGCTGGAGGAGAAGGACGCCGTGGGCGGCGCCGCGCGCACCGAGCGGCCCTTCCGGCGCGTGCCCGGGCTGGCCACCTCGACCGGGGCGTATCTGCTGGGGCTGATGCCCCCCGAACTCCTGGCCACGCTGGGCGTCGAGCTGCCGCTCTTGCGCCGCGACCCGCATTACTTCCTCCCCACCACGGGCAAGCGGTACCTGCTCTTCGGGTCCGACGCCGCGGCGACGAAGGATCAGCTGATCCGCTTCTTCAGCGATCAGGACTTCCGCGCCAACCAGGCCCTGCAGGAGGAGATCGGGCTGATCCGCCTGGACGTGGCCGCCACCTGGCTGCAGGAGCCGCTCTCCGTCGAGGAGACGGCGGAGAGGCACGTGCGGCCGGCGCTCCGGCAGGCGTTCGTGGACCTGTGCCGCAAGCCGGTGGGCCGCTACCTCGACCGCTTCGGCTTCCGCAGCGATCTGCTCAAGGCGATGTACGCCGTCACCGACGGGTTCTCCGGGCTGAACGGCGACTGGGACACCCCCGGCACGGGGATGAACTTCCTCGTCCACAACATGTGCCGCCTGCCCGGCAGCGACGGGACGTGGATGATCGTCAAGGGCGGGATGGGGACGGTGACGCAGGCCTTCGCCAAGGCGGCGCGGGAGGCGGGAGCGAGGATAGAGACCGGCGCGGCGGTGCAGTCCATCGCCCGGGGACCGCTGGCGGTGAGGTTGGCCGACGGCCGGGAGATCGGGGCGCGGGCGGTGGTGGTGAACGCAGACCCGTTCCGCCTCCAGGGCCTGCTGGGGCGGGAGGATCTTCCCGCCGCCTGGAACGCGCGGGTAGACGGCTATCGTCGCGACGGCACCACCTTCAAGGTGAACCTCGCGCTCAAAGGGCTCCCCCGCTTCACCTGCCTGCCGGAGGACAAAGGGCAGTTCGGCAGCACCATGCACCTCTTGCCCGACGAGCCGGAGGTGATGGCCGCCATGCGCGAGGCGTTCGCCGACGTGAAGGCGGGACGGCTGCCGCGCTTTCCCACCATCGAGTGGTACGTGCACACCACCGTCGATCCCTCGCTGCGCGATGCGGAGGGCCACCACAACTCCGCCCTCTTCGTGCAGTGGGTGCCTTACGAGCTGAAGGGCACGACCTGGGAGGCTGAGGAGGAAGAGTACGTCGGTCATCTCCTCTCCCTCTGCGACCGGTTCGCCCCCGGCACCTCGGCCCTGGTGGCCGACACCTTCCCCCTCACCCCGAAAAAGATCGAGAAGCACTTCGGCATCACCCGCGGGCACATCCACCACCTGGACAACTCCTTCGGGTTCGCCGACCGCCTCCCTTACAAGACGCCGGTCGAGGGCGTGTACTCCTGCAGCGCGGGCTGCCACCCGGCCGGCTCGGTGATCGGGGCGGCGGGCCACAACGCCGCCCGGCGCGTGCTTCGCGATCTCGGTCGATGATCGCGGCCTACCGGTTCCTGCGTAGAGGACGCAGATTCGTTGCATGCCCCCCGTCGAACCGCGGGATGCGTTTGCGCGCTGGCGAGAAGCCTCGCGCAACAGCGCGATGGCCTTGGTCAGCGAAGGGAGGGTCAGCGAGGCGAACGCCCGCTACGCCGCCCTGGATGCGGGCGGGGGCCCCTGGCGCTGGGTGAACGGCCCGCACGCGCACGTCCGCTACGAGAGCCTGGGAGAGCTGCTGAGGAGCGAGGCGGCGACCCTGGCCCCCGTTCCGTACTTCTCCCGCTTCCAGCGCCGCATGCAGGTGGTGGAAGTGCGGCTGGAGCGCCTGGAGGGCGGCGAAGCGATGGCCCTGATCCACGACGTCAGCTCGGAGCTGCGCCGGCAGCGGGAGATGCAGCAGGAGCGCGAGGCCCTGCTGCACGAGGAGCGCATGCACGCCATGGGCGTCCTGGCCTCCGGGGTGGCGCACGACCTGAACCACACCCTCAACGTCATCGTTCTGCGGGTCGCCACCCTGCGCGCCGATCCCCAGTTCGCCCCGGCCCGGCGCACGCTGGAGGGGCTCGCCCGGGTGGTGGGCGACGCCGCCCGCATCGTCGCGCGCCTCCAGGATCTGGCCCGCAGGCGCCGCGACCGGCCCAGCGATCCCCTGGATCTGGCAGCGGTGCTGACCGGGGCGGCGGAGATGGCGCGGTCGGAATCGAACGCCGCCGGCGTGCGCATCGAGGCCGACGTGCCCCCGCTGCCCTTGGTGCGTGGCTCGGCCGCCGAGCTTGCCCACGTCTTCGGCAGCCTCCTCTTGCACGCCCGCGAGCAGATGCCGGACGGCGGGGTGATCTCGCTGCAGGCGCGCGAGGAGCGCGGACGGGTGCTGGTCACCATCCGCGACCAGGGCGCGGGGATGCAGGAGGAGGACCTGGCGCGGCTCTTCGACCCCTTCTCCGGCATCGCCGGCGACTCGGCGCTGGGTCTCTCCGTCGCCTGGGGGGTGATGTCGCGGCTGGGCGGCTCCCTGCAGGCCCAGAGCCGGCGCGGAGAGGGCACTTCGTTCACGCTCGTGTTCCCCCTCGCCGCCCCTCCCCGGCGGGAGGCGCCCCGGAGCGAGAGGCGGGAGCCGGGCCGGCGGCGCATCCTCATCCTCGATGACGAGCAGGACAACCTCGACGTGCTCCGCGAAGTCCTGGAGATGGAGGGGCACGAGGTGAGCGCCGCGCGCCGCGGGCCGGAGGCGCTGCTCCTCTTCGACCGTGGCGAGCGATTCGACCTGGTGCTCTGCGACGTGGGGATGCCGGAGATGAGCGGCTGGCAGGTGGCCCGGGAGATCCAGCGGCTGGCGCCCGGCACCCCGGTGTGGATGCTCACCGGCTGGGCCAACGAGATCGGCGAATCCGATCCCCGCCGCCGCTCCGTGCGCGGCGTCCTGGGAAAGCCGCTCGACCTCGATCAGCTCCGCTCGCTCCTCAGCGAGCCCCCCGCCTACAGGCCTGGGGGGCAGAGGGAGGAGTCGCCCAGCTTGCAGGGCTTGGTGGTGCCGCAGGCGGGGGTGAAGGCGAAGGGGTCGTCGACGTAGGTCAGGCAGCCGCTGGTGTCCCAGCACTGGTTGACGTCGCCCAGCACGCCCAGCACCGGGCAGCGGGGGCGGAAGACGTCGCGGCCGGAGCCCTGGGCGTTGAAGAAGGTGTCCACCTCGAGGACGCAGCCGCTCTTCGCGTCGGGGAAGGCGAACTCGAACTGGCCGTGGCCGTCCTCGTAGCCGGCGAACCAGTAGTCGAAGGAGATGAGGCCG
>DATKAG010000332.1:0-6836 GCA_035498355.1 Myxococcales bacterium
TGCGCCTGGGCGAATGGCTCGGGTCCCTGGCCTGGCTCCTCGGCGTGCGCCGGTCGGTGGCGCTGGATGGGCTGAAGCGCGCCTTTCCCTCGCTCTCCGCCGCCGGGCGGCGCCGCATCGGGCGCGCCTCCTACCGGCAGCTCGGGCGCAGTCTGGCCGAGCTGCTCCTTCCCCTGGGGGACCAGGAGCTGGACCGGGCGGTCCGGTTCGGCAACCAGGAGATTCTCGACGCGGCCCTGGCCCGGAAAGGCGGCGTGGTCTGCGCCTTGGCGCACTTCGGGAACTTCGAGCTGCTCGCCCGCGTCGCCGCCCGGCGGGGAATCAAGGCCTCGGTGATCATCCGCCCCCTGCGCGACGCCTTCGGCCGCTGGCTGACGCGGACCCGGCAGCGCACGGGCGTGCGGCAGCTCTCCGATCGCGGCTCCTCGCGGGAGGCCTTGTCCGCCCTGCGTCGCGGCGAGCTTCTCGGCCTGCTGGTCGACCAGAACATGCTCCCCAGCCGGGGCATCTTCGTGGACTTCTTCGGGGAGAAGGCCTGCACCACCCCCGCGGCGGCCGTGTTCGCCCTGCGCTGCGGGTCGCCGCTCATCGCCGCTTTTCCCCTCCGCCAGCCGGACGGAACGCACCTGATCCGCCTGCGCGGCCCCTTCACCACCCCGCTCTCCGGCCACGCCGCGGTGGTGGACCTCACCCGGCAGGTCACCTCGGCGGTGGAGCAGGAGGTGCGGGAGCACCCCGACCACTGGTTCTGGGTCCACCGCCGGTGGAAGACGCGCCCGCGGTGACACCTCCAGCTATGATGCGCAACCCGATGAACGAGGATCTCTTGCCCCTGCTGGGCCGGTTCGCGCGGGCGAAGATCGCCGCCGTGGGCGACCTGGTCGCGGACGAGTTCATCTACGGCGAGACCGACCGGATCAGCCGCGAGGCGCCGGTGCTGATCGTCCGCTACGAGTCCGCCGAGCTGAAGCCGGGGGCGGGAGCGAACGCGATCATGAACCTCTGCGCCCTGGGGGCGCGGGTGCAGGCGTTCGGCCTTCTGGGCGACGACGAGATCGGGCGCCGGCTCCGGTCGCTCTTGCGCGACGCGGGCGCGGACGAGTCCTTCGTGCTCACCTCCGACGGCCCCACTGCCACCAAGACCCGGGTGCTGGCCGGCGGCAAGAACACGCGGCGGCAGCAGATGCTGCGCATCGACCGCGAGGGCCCCCGCCCGCCGGGGCCGGCCCTGGCGCAGAAGCTGGTGAAGGGCCTCGCCCAGGCGGCGGCGAAGTGCGACGCCATCATGGTCTCCGACTACGGCCTGGGGCTGCTCTCGCCGCCTCTTCTCGAGGCCGTCCGCTCCCTCGCCGCCCAGGGCCGCGCCGTCTGCGTGGACGCGCGCTACGGCATCGAGCGCTACCGGGGGGTGACGGTGGCCAAGCCCAACGAGCCGGAGCTGGAGCAGGCCGTGGGCCGCTCCATCGGCGGCGATCCGCTGGCGCTGGAGGAGGCGGGCCGGGAGCTGCTCAAGACCTTGCGCGCCCAGGCCCTGCTGGTGACGCGCGGCCGCAACGGGATGGCGCTGCTCCGCCCCGGTGCGCCCACCGCGCTGATCCCCGTGCACGGCTCGGCGGAAGCGGTGGACGTCACCGGCGCGGGCGACACGGTGACGGCGGCCACCACCGCCGCGGTGGCCGCCGGCGCGGACCCGCTGCAGGCCATGCGCCTCGCCAACGTGGCCGGCGCCCTGAAGGTGCTGAAGCCGGGCACCGTGCCGGTCTCCGCCCGGGAGCTGAGGGCGGAGCTCGCGCGCTCCCCGGTGGCCCAGCCGACGCTGGTGGTGCAGCCCCGGGCGGCCTCGCGGGGGCGCAGGTGATCTGCACGCTCGCCGAGGCGCAGGCCTTCCGGGAAGAGGCGCGCAAGCGCGGGGCGCTGGTGGCGGTGGCGAACGGCGCCTTCGATCTGTTGCACGTGGGGCACGTCCGCTACCTGGAAGCGGCGAAGCGGGCCACGCAGGGCGGGGAGCTGATCGTGGGGGTGAACACCGACGCGTCGGTGCGCGCCTCCAAGGGCCCGGGCCGCCCCATCGTCCCGGAGGCCGAGCGCGCGGAGCTGGTGGACGCCTTGCGCTGCGTGGACCGGGTGGTGCTCTTCGCCGAGCCCACCGCCGCTGCGCTGCTCGGCGCCCTGCGTCCCGATCTGCACGTCAAGGGAACGGACTACACCGCCGACTCGGTGCCGGAGCGCGAGCTGGTGGCGTCGTACGGGGGCCGCACCGTGGTGGCGGGCGATCCGAAGGACCATTCCACCACGGAGCTGCTCGAGCGCCTGAAGACTCAGCGCATCCCTTCGAGCAGGTAGAGCTGCGCCTGCAGCCGCCCGGAGCCGTACGCGCAGGCTGCCCCGTCGCGAGCGAGCACGGTGTTGCCAGAGGTCAGGTCGCCGTCGTCGGGGAGCGATTTCCACAGGACCGTCCTGCCGGTTCGCAGGTCCATCCAGCGCCTGCGGCCATCTTCGTCACCGCGCCATTCCATGCGCTGCAGGCGACGAGGCCCATTCCGCCGGGCCGGAGCCGCCGGTAGGATGGCGGCCAACCGATGGAAGCGAGCACGGACACCGCGCGGGAACAGGCACTTCGCTTCCTCCAGCAGGCCCGCGACTTCCACCTGGGGGGCCTGCCCACGGAAGGTCGCCATCCTCTCACTTACGAGCTCGCCGGGCTCGCCCGGCACGACCTTCCCCGCGCCCTTCGCATCCTGAAGGAGATCGATCGCTCCGCGGTCGAGCGCGTGCTGCGCGAACGGGCCGGGGTGGCCGGGCTCTCGGCCCGGATGCGCGGCTGCCTCTCCAGGGGACACCGGGTGTTCCTCTACGGGTGCGGGGCCACCGGACGGCTGTCGCTCTCGCTCGAATGCCTCTGGCGCTTCGTGCACGGAGAATCGCCGGGAGGCGATGGGGTGCGCGGATTCATGTCGGGCGGAGACCTGGCCCTGGTCCATTCGATCGAGGACTTCGAGGATCATCCCGAATTCGGCGCCCGGCAGGTGAGGGAGATCGGCTTCAGGCCGGACGACCTCCTCGTCTGCTGCACGGAAGGCGGGGAAACGCCCTCGGTGATCGGGGCGGTCGAGGAAGCGGCCTCCACCGCGAGGGAGGCTCCCTGGTTCCTCTACTGCAATCCGGACGACATCCTCTGCGCCCAGGTGGAGCGCTCCCGCCGCGTCCTGCAGGATCCGAGGATCCGGAAGCTGAACCTGTACCTCGGTCCCATGAGCCTGTCCGGCAGCACGCGGCTGCAGGCGAGCACCGCCTTGATGCTGGCCGCGGGCTCGGCCCTGCTGGCCGACTCGCCCGGGGGATTCCCCGGCGTGGACCTCGCCGCCTTCCTCGAGTTCCTCGACCGGCTCGACGTCGGCTTCCTCATCCCCTTCATCGAAGCGGAATCGGCCATCCATGCCCGCGGCGAATACATCCTCTACGAGACCAATCACTACGGCCTGACGATCCTCACCGATACGACCGAACGCGCGCCCACCTTCAGCCTCCTGGGCTTCGAGAACGAGCACGATCCCGGCCGCCGGCCGTCGCCCAGCTTCCTCTGCCTGGGCGAGGCGGCGGACGCCGCTTCCGCCTGGCGGGCGATCCTCCTGCGCGAGCCGGACACCCTCGAATGGGAGGGAATGGCGGCCATCGCGGGCAAGGGGCGCCTTCTCGGCTTCGACTTCAGCCGCAAGGCCCGCGAGCACCGGCAGGCGTTGCTCCGGGGAACGCCGCAGCACGCCTTCCGGATCGAGAGACGCGGCCGGGAGATGGTGCTGTGGCTGGGGGCGCACGAGGCCCGGGTGGACGTCTCTTCGCTGCACCCGCTCTGCGAGCACGTCCTGCTCAAGATCCTGCTCAATACCCACTCCACCCTGGTGATGGGCCGCCTGGGCCGCTACGAGAGCAACCTCATGACCTGGGTCAGGCCCAGCAACAACAAGCTGATCGATCGGGCCATCCGCTACGTCGCCCATCTGCTGGACCGCGACGGGGTCGTTCCGCCGTTCTCGTACGAGGAGATCGCCCTCCAGTGCTTCGAGGAGATGCGCGGGCTGAAGCCGGACGAGTCGATCGTCCTCAAGACCGCGGCGGCCTTGCGGCGCAGGTCCGGGGACCCGGCGTGACCCGGCTCTCCGCGACCATCGTCGCCCAGGACGAGGAGCGGGACCTGCCCGCCTGCCTCGACTCGCTGCGGGGGTTCTGCGAGGAGATCCTGGTGGTGGACGGCGGGTCGCGCGATCGCACCCGGGAGGTGGCGGCGGCGGGCGGCGCGCGGGTGCTGGAGCGCCCCTTCGACGATTTCGCCCGGCAGCACGAGTTCGCCCGCGCCCAGGCGCGCGGGGAATGGATCCTCTCCATCGACGCCGACGAGCGGGCCTCGCCCGAGCTCCGGGCCGCTTCCTTCGGCCAGGACACCGCCTACTCGCTTCCTTTCCGCAACCACTTCCGCGGCGTCTGGCTGCGCCACGGCGGCTTCTGGCCCGACCGCCACGTCCGCCTCTTCCGCCGGGAGGCCTGCCGCTACGATCCGGGCCGGACGGTGCACGAGAAGCTGGTCGTCTCCGGCTCGGTGGGCAGGCTCGATGCCCCGATCCTCCATTTCACCTACGACTCCCTGCAGGATTGCCTCCAGAAGATGGATCGCTACGGGGAGCAGGCGGCGCTCATGCTCCACGCCCGGGGCGTGCGCGCCGGGGCCTGGCAGATCGCCGCCCGGCCGCTCTGGCGCTTCTTTCGCGGATACGTGCTCCGACTCGGCTTCCTGGATGGTGCGGCCGGGGCGGCAATGGCCTGGGCCAGGGCGTACGAGGCATTCCGCCGCTATGCTCGGCTCTGGGAGCTCTCCCGCCTTTCGTGATAGGAGGCCGTCGATGGCCCTCGCCGCCGAGTTGAAGGAGATCCTCGCCTGCCCCAAGTGCAAGGGCGAGCTCGAGTTCCGCGAGGAGAAGCAGGAGATCGTCTGCCGGACCTGCAAGCTGGTGTACCGCATCGAGGACGACATCCCCGTCATGCTGGTGGACGAGGCGAAGCCGCTGCAGGCGTGACGCTGCGGGAACAGCTCGCCGCCCGGCCCCCCGCGCGCATCCTGGTCATCCAGACCGCGTACATCGGCGACACCGTCTTCACTTCCGCCCTGGTGCGGGCCCTCGGCAGGCGCTTTCCCCAGGCCGGGCTGGACGCCTGCGTGGCCCCGCGCGGCCGCGACGTGGCGCTGGCCTTCCCCGGCGTGCGCGAGGTGCACGTCTACGACAAGCGCGGGGCCGACCGCGGCCTGCGCGGCTTGCGCCGCCTCGCCGCCCGGCTGAAGGAGAGAAAGTACGCGCTGGCGGTGCTCCCGCACCGGTCGATCCGCAGCGCCTTGCTGGCCTGGATGGCCGGCATTCCCGAGCGCGTCGGCTTCGCGGGCGCCGCCGGCTCGCTCCTCTACACCGCCCGGGTGCGCACCGGGGAGCGCGCGTTCGTGGCCCAGGAGGCCGACCTCGCCAGGGCCCTCGACGCCGGACCGGAGCCGATGCAGCTCGTGCTCCGGCCGGAGTGGCTGGAGACCGCGGGCGCGGTGCTGAAGTCCGCCGCGGGTGAGAAGCTGGCAGCGATCTGCCTGGGATCGGAGTGGGCCACGAAGATCTGGCCTTCGCGGCACGTGGCGGACCTGATCGCCCGGCTGGCCCGGTCCGGGCTGCGGCCGGTGCTGCTGGGCGGCCCGCGCGAGCGCGAACTGGCGAAGGAGATCGGAGGGGCGGGCGGGTGCATCGACACCACCGGGAACTCCGTGGGAGAGGCGCTGGCCATCCTCTCCCGCTCGGCGCTGGCGGTGGGCGGCGACAGCGGCCTGATCCATGCCGCCCGCGCCCTGGGCGTCCCCGCGGTGGCGGTGTTCGGCCCCACTCCATGCGACGTGCACGTGTTCGGCGCCAAGGAGCGCGCGGTCACCCTGGGGCTCTCCTGCTCGCCCTGCAGCGTGCACGGCTCGAAGCGCTGCCCGCTGGGCCATCACCGTTGCCTGGCGGATCTGGACGCCGAGCTCGTGGCCAGCGCTTGCCGGGAAGTCCTCGCCTGATGGATCCGCGGCTCGATCCCGAACCCTCCGCCCTGGCGCGGCTGCTGGTCCGGGCGGCGCACGCGATCCTTCCCCTGCCGGCGGCGCCGCCGCCTCTGGGCGAGATCGGCAGCGTGCTGGTGGTGCGCACGGACGACCGGGTGGGGAACGCGCTCCTCACCATCCCCCTGGTGCGGGCCCTCCAGCGCGCGTTGCCGGCGGCGCGCGTCGATCTCCTGCTGGCGTCGCGGCGCGCGCGGGTGGGGGAAGGGCTCCCCAACCTCCGCCTGATCCCCTTCGAGAAGCGGACGGGCCCGCTCCGCCTGCTGCGCTTCCTCCGGGCCCTGCGCGGCCGCTACGACGTGGCCATCGACGCCGCGCATTGGCACTCCTTCTCCTTGACCTCCGCGCTGCTCACGCGCTGGGCGGCGCGGCGCTGGGCCATCGGCCCCGACCGCGGGCCCGCGCGCCTCGCCTACTCCGGGGTGGCGCCGCTTCCCGCTCCCGGGAGGCCGGAAGCGCTGGCGAAGCTCGATCTGGGCCTCCCGCTCGGGCTCCATCTCGCCCCGGCCCCCCTGGAGACTTCGCTGGGCCGCGGCGAGGCGCCGGTGAAGGGCAGGTTCGCGGCCCTCAACCCGGGGGCGCGAAAGAGCGACCACCGCTGGCCGGCTTCCCGCTTCGGCGCGCTGGCCCACCAGCTTCGAGAGAGGCACGCGCTCCGCTCCGTCGTCTTCTGGGGCCCCGGGGAGGAGGCGCTGGCCCGGGAAGTGGTGAG